>JAUVVQ010000021.1 GCA_030604525.1 Phycisphaerae bacterium
ACCGATTTTATCGCCATAGCAGCAGACTACGAGCACAGTCTGGGGCTCAAGCAGGATGGCTCCATCGTCGCCTGGGGAGACAACAGAGAGGGCCAGTGCGATGTCCCTTCGCCCAATACCGATTTTACCGCCATAGCAGCAGGCGGCTGGCACAGTCTGGGGCTCAAGCAGGATGGCTCGATTGTCGGCTGGGGAGAGAACGACTCCGGCCAGTGCAATGTCCCTTCACCCAATACCGATTTTATCGCCATAGCAGCAGGCTACGAGCACAGTCTGGGCCTCAAGCAGGATGGCTCCATCGTCGCCTGGGGATACAACGCTGCCGGCCAATGCGATGTCCCTTCGCCCAATAACGATTTTACCGCCATAGCAGCAGGCTACTGGCATAGTCTGGGCCTCAAGCAGGATGGCTCGATTGTCGCCTGGGGAGACAACAGAAACAGCCAGTGCGATGTCCCTTCGCCCAATACCGATTTTATCACCATTGCCGCTGGAAGCTCTTTCAGTATAGCCATTCATCGTCATTGCGGGTATTTACTGGCCGGGGATATAAATAAAGACTGCCGGGTGAATTTTGAAGATTATGCCGGGTTTGCTTCAGGATGGGGAGGTGTTGGCTGCAATGAGCCGAGCTGGTGCGGCGGCGCCGACCTTGACAAAAGCGGGTCTGTGGATTTGTATGATTTAGCTGAATTGACTGACCGCTGGCTTATCAATTGTTATGCCGACCCATCTAATCCTGCTTGTGTTCCTGAGTAAAAACGACGTGTCCATAATTCGAGACAGCCATCTATTTTTTGGCGGCGGCGCTGTAAAGCTCCTTAGGGAAGGCGTCGGCTGGGGGTAAGCCGGGGGAGGCACTGATTTTTTGACAAGGTATTGCATTTGCTGTAGTATTTCAGCGTTGCAAGGTTGGCAAGAGCAGCTAACCAGCTATACCTTTTTTATAAAATTGTCGATGTCGGACAGGGAAAATTTTGTTTTTTAAGCGTGAACCACGTAAGAGACCCGAAGGGAAACTCTCTAACGGGGTGAAGCTGAAATGGTTTATAAATATGTTCATCTGAAGCGATAGGATTTTTTAACGAGCAGGGATATATCAAAAGCTAACCACCTGCGCAAAAAGAAAGAGGATATGGATACAACTACAGCCAAAGAGCAGAGTGCCAGATGCAGGGTTCATTACAGAACGGTGCGAAGTTCTGTAACTCTACCGGCTTTAAGCGAAGTATTTGCAGGTCTCGAATCAGTGTCAATCCTCGGCGGCAACGAAACAAAAAGGGATGCAGGTCGTTTCAGCTATTGGGCTGCGGAACCCAAGGAGATATTCCAGTTCGAGAAAACGCAAAAAGAGCCATTTGAGAAACTGCAAAAGGTTCTGAGCAAATACAAACTTGAAAGTATACCGGCAGAGGATTTACCCCGTGGGATTTTTCTCGGCGGGTGGGTGGGTTACCTCAGCTACGAACTAAATCAATATATCGAGAAGCTGCCGGAGAGCACAATAGACGACCTCAAGCTGCCTCTTATCCGTTTGTGTTTTTACGACAAAATCATCTGCTACGACCACATTGAAAAAAACTTTCGGCTTATTGGGCTGGAATTACCTCAAGATTCACAAGGGCCTGATGACAAGCTCGATGAACTAAAGGAAATCATAAGAAAAGCTGAAAAAATAAATCTTCCTCCAATTCCCCCCGCTGACTTGAGCAGTATCGATTCGGCCAAAGTCAAATGTAATATGTCCAAAGAATATTATATGGAAGCGGCAGGGGAAATAAAACGCCATATTGTGGATGGCGACGTTTACCAGGTGAATTTCTCGCAGAGATTCGAATCCAGTTTCTCTGGGCCGCCGATAGAGCTTTTCCACTGGCAAAATTATCATAATCCAAACGGCTATGCCGCTTACATAGATGCGGGAGATTTCACCGCCGTGAGCACCTCTCCGGAAATGTTCATAACCGTCTGTGACGGCATAATAAGCACAAAACCGATAAAAGGAACCCGCCCAAGATTACAGGGAAACCAGCCCGAGACGTTGCGGGAAAACCGGAGAAATTTCAACGAACTGCAAGAGAGCGAGAAAGAAAAAGCTGAGCTGAATATGATAATCGACCTTGAGCGCAATGACATTGCCAGAATTTGTATACCCGGCAGCCGGGGAGTCACCCAGCCAAGAACCATCGAAGAGTATCCTACCATTTATCATGGTGTCGCTACGGTATCCGGAAAACTCCAAAACAGGATTAGTTTCTGTGAGATTATAAAAGCCCTGTTTCCGGGCGGCTCCATCACCGGCGCTCCCAAAATAAGCGCTATGAAAATAATCGACCGGCTGGAGCCAACCACAAGAAGCATCTACACCGGCGCAATAGGTTTTATCGGCCTCGACGGCAATGTCTCCTTGAATATCGCTATCAGAACCGTTATTATCAAGGATGAAACCGCTTATACCCAAACCGGCGGCGGTATCGTCGCAGACTCCGATGCCGAGTGCGAATGGGAAGAAACGCTTACAAAAGCAAATGCTTTGATGGCGGGAATTGTAACCGTAAATGAAAATGCGAAAACGAACTAACCGAAAAACAGCAAGATAAACCAACGGTATTGATTTTATGGAAAAAGTTTTTCTAAATGACAAGCTGGTAGATAAAGAGACGGCCTTTGTATCAGTTGGCGACAGCGGGTTTTTATATGGGATGGGCCTGTTCGAGACAATGCCGGCTTATAACGGAACGGTCTTCGCCCTGGATAATCATCTTGAAAGACTGTTTATAAGCGCCTCTGCCCTGTCGATGCCGAATCCATACGAGAAGAAATATTTCACCGATGCCATATACAAACTTCTCGAAGCCAACAAGCTAACAAACGCCCGAATCCGCTTGACGCTTACCGGCGGAGCAATTGGCCAATCGGAAGAAAAGCGAAAACCAACGCTGCTTATAACCGCAACGCAACTGGAGCCCTATCCTGACCGATATTATCAGAAAGGCATCCTCGTTGTCCTTTGCCCATTCAGACAGAATCCCAGCGACCCAACGACCGGTCATAAAACCACAAACTACCTGAATAGAATGATGGCGCTGCAGTTAGCTCACCAGAGGAGAGCCGCTGAAGCTGTCTGGTTCACAACAGATAACCGGCTCGCAGAAGGTTCCATAAGCAATATTTTTTTAGTAAAGGGAGCATCTCTCTCTTTCCCCAAGCTTGATACTCCTGTTCTCTCAGGCGTAACAAGAAAAATCGTTACCCGGCTTGCCAAGGATAAATCCATTAAAATATCGGAAAAGGATTTATCAATAGACGACCTTTTAGGCGCCGACGAAATTTTCCTCACTAATTCAATTATGAAAATAATGCCCGTAACCGCCGTTGAAAAACATACCGTAGGTGATGGAAAAGTTGGACCTGTTACAAGAAAACTAATAAAATCCTACAATGAATTAATCGAAAAAAAGTGCGGAAAAACAAAATGAAAATAAAAGACATAGCTGAAAAAATCGAATCAATTGCTCCACTCGCACTGGCCCAGAACTGGGACAATGTCGGACTGCTCATCGGAGACCCCGACAAAAAGGTGAGAAATATCCTTCTGACCATAGATGTCACCAAAGATGTTCTGGCTGAAGCAAAAAAGTGGAAAACCGACCTTATCATAAGTTATCATCCCTTAATCTGGGACCCATTAAAGAAAATCACAACCGAGCAATCTTCCAGCATCGTCTATAAGCTTATCCAATCGGATATTGCGGTTTTCTCAATGCATACCGCATTGGATGTCGTGGTGGGAGGGGTGAACGATGAGCTTGCGGAAATCATCGGAATCAAGAACCCTGAGCCAATCGGCGATTTTGTAGAAAATCCCACCGGGCAGTATTATAAACTCGTTGTTTTCGTCCCTGTCGAATCACTGAGGAAAGTAGCAAATGCAATCTTTAAAGCAGGGGCGGGGGCTATCGGAAATTACCGGAAATGCAGCTTCCAAAGTGAAGGGACGGGGAGTTTCCTGCCTGAAGAAGGGGCGAAACCAGCCATCGGGGAAAAAGGAAGATTCGAGGAGGTAAAAGAAATACGTTTTGGTTCAATTGTCCCGGCCAATAAACTAAACGACGTCGTAACCGCTATGAAAAAGGCCCATCCTTATGAAACACCCGCGTTCGATTGTTACCTGCTGCATAACCCACAGGAGAAAACAGGGCTCGGTAGAATCGGTAAATTAGAAACGCCCGCTCAATTAAGCGATATCATCCAAAAGCTGAAAAAACATACGAAAGCTAAAATGGTTGGTATCGTCGGAAAAGAAAACCGAAAGGTCAAAACTGCAGCGGTTTGTGCCGGGGCCTGCGGGAAAATAATAACCAAGGTATTAGCCGCTGATATTGACCTGTATGTCACTGGAGAATTAAAACACCATTACGCCCTCGACGCAAAGGAAAACAATTTGACCTGTATCTGCCTTACACACTCCGTTTCTGAAAGATTTATACTGAAAAAGTTTGCCAAACAGTTAAAAAAGCTCACCAATCAGGTAAAGATTAGGATAAGCAAAAAAGACAAAGACCCTTTTAATTGGAAACAAATATGACCGAAAACAGCCAAAAAGCCAAAAACGAAGAACAACAAAAGCAAAATAACGCTCAAGCGGGAGCGGAAGAAGATTTTGAAATTAATTCTGACTCCGTCATCGAAGCGGTTCTGTTCGCAAGCGACGAACCACTCAACTCTAACAGACTCTCAAAAATCGCTGAAACCAGCACAAAACAAATCAAACAATCCATAAAAAACCTCAACGAAAAATACAGAGCCAATAGAAACGCATTTCGAATAGAGTCAATAGCGGGCGGATACCAGATGCTGACGTTGTCAGCTTACAGCTATTGGATAAAGAAACTTCTCCGCTCAAGAAGCGAGAGTAAACTCAGCCCCGCTGCCCTGGAAACACTGGCTATAATCTCCTACAAACAGCCGATTATAAAAGCTGATATCGAAGCAATCAGAGGTGTTTCGGTCGGAGAAATCACCAGAGGTCTTATGTACAAAGGTCTGGTAAAGGTTGTAGGCCGAGCTGAAGTCGTTGGAAGACCAATGCTGTATGGAACGACAAAAAAGTTCCTCGAAACTTTCGGGCTGAACTCTCTTAAAGACTTACCAAAAATCGAGGAATTAAAAAGGCCGGAATAAAAGCAATTGTATTTAACTCGGATTTGGCAAGTAAATCCGTGCAAAAAGGTGAGGATTGGTTAGTATAGAGCCAGTGGATGCGGTTTGGCTGTTCTGGTCTGGGACGCAAAATCAGTTGACTTTCCCGCTAAGGCGGTTTACTCTGTGTAAAAGCAGGCTTTAGCTATGACAAAGTAAGTGTGATATGCCATATATGAAGTTTAATCTATCGTAGATAAAGCGTTATCCGTAATAAATAAGGCTTAACATGTCGCAGATGAAGGGTGATTTGCCACAGATGAAGCGTGATATGTCGTAAATGAAGCTTTACCTGTCGCAAAGTAAATTAGCAAAAGTCTCATAACGATTGAAGAAAATGATATAAGTTGTTTATTTCAGGGATGTTAAGTAAAATAGTCACAATTAGTTGTCCTAAGGACTCCCTTAGGAGAACAGGCGAAGGCGAACCGAGCAACACCGAGATGGTTGTTTTATAACTTGAATCGCTTCGGATTTTCTTCAGAATTTCCATTAACGATCCAAGCGTTAGCCACAAAGCAAAGGAGTAATAAATGATTTTTACAAAACACCAAAGGAATATAGCTGAAAAGATAGATTCAGATATTTCCAAATCAAACTGGAAGGATTGGAAATGGCAAACAAGACATCGTATTAAGTCTTTGGAGCTTTTTGAGTCACTTTTGGATGTAAAATTTCCTGAAGAGAAGAAATCACGATTAAAAGAAACTATTGATAAGTTCCCGATGTCTATTACGCCGTATTATTTGTCCCTAATTGATACGGATAATTTAGAAAATGATCCTGTTTTTAAACAATCTGTTCCATCCATCCATGAACTGGATTTTTCAAATGCGGATATGACAGACCCATTGCATGAGGACAAAGACAGTCCTGTGCCAGGAATTACGCACAGGTATCCTGATCGTGTTTTGTTCTTGGTAAGTAATGTGTGTGCAATGTATTGTCGGCACTGTACAAGAAAACGACGAGTTGGGGATGTGGACAATATTCCGACTAAAAAAGAGATACAGGTTGGAATTGACTATATTAGCAACACCTCCAGAGTTCGAGACGTTTTATTAAGTGGAGGCGATCCCTTTTTGCTATCAACTGATTACTTGGATTGGATATTAACTGAACTTCAAAAGATAGAGCATGTTGAAATAATTCGTATTGGAACCAGAACGCCTGTTGTTTTGCCTTATCGAATAACTGATGAACTCGTGGCAATGTTGAAAAAACATCATCCTTTATGGATTAATACGCATTTTAATCATCCTCGGGAAATAACTGCATCTTCCAAAGAAGCTCTTGCAAAACTTGCGGATGCAGGTATTCCACTTGGCAACCAATCGGTTCTACTTTCTGGCGTAAACGATTGTCCAAGAATTATGCTATCTCTTGTCCACAAACTCGTCGCCAACAGGGTGAGACCTTATTATTTGTATCAGTGTGATCTTACTGAAGGATTAGGTCATTTCAGGACCCCTGTCGGTAAAGGAATTGAAATTATAGAAAGCTTGATTGGACACACAAGCGGATTTTGTGTGCCAACCTATGTGATTGATGCTCCTGGAGGCGGTGGCAAGATTCCGGTTATGCCAAATTACCTCATTTCATGGTCTACCAATAAAGTAATTCTGAGAAATTATGAAGGAGTCATAACAACCTATAAAGAACCTGATTCTTATAAACCAACTTTTTGTGACAGAAACTGTGATCAATGTAACTTGCAACTTTCCCTGGAAGATGCAACTGAATATCGAGCAATTGGAATCGAAAAACTGTTGGCAGATTACGATGATGCTATAGCACTTGTTCCTACAGAAAATGAACGAATAGAAAGGCGTGACTAATGTCGACTCAAGATAAAATCGAAAGTTATAAAGGGAATATTATTCAACATGGGCACTACAATGACCGGATTTATTTAATGCAATTAACATCGTTGCCGTCATCAGCGTTTCCTTATGAACTTATTGATTTAGCTAAAACAAATGGATACTCAAAAATTTTTGCAAAAGTACCAGA
Organism: Phycisphaerae bacterium; assembly: GCA_030604525.1. Classification (GTDB taxonomy): domain Bacteria; phylum Planctomycetota; class Phycisphaerae; order Sedimentisphaerales; family Anaerobacaceae; genus JAUVVQ01. Next base: position 7,216 of record JAUVVQ010000021.1, read on the forward strand.
AATTGCTGCAAAAAACTTTTTCACCGCCGGTTTTTTGGAAGAAGCCAGAATTCCAACTTTTTTTTCAGGAAAGCAAACCGCCGTATTTATGGGATTTTATTTAAAGGCTGAACGCATCAAGGAACCCGATATTGATGAAATAGAAGATATCTTAAAAATTGCTTTTGGGAGAATAACAGTAGATAAAGTATCATGTTTGGAAAACCAATTTATTTTACGTAAATGTAACAAAACGGATCTATCTGCTATGGCAAAAATATACAGAGAGGTTTTCCTTTCCTATCCATTTCCAATCCATGATCCTGACTATCTTTTAAAAACCATGCAAAGTCATATTGATTATTTTGGTATTGAAACAGATGGCAGGCTGGTAGCTGTTTCATCGGCGGAAGTAGATAAAGAAGCCGGCAATGTGGAAATGACAGACTTTGCGACACTTCCAGAGTGGCGAGGGAAAAACTTTGGTCAACAGCTTCTTGCTCGAATGGAGAATGAAATGAAGAAAAAGAATATCAAAACTGCATATACAATTGCTCGGGCAATGTCACCCGGAATGAATGTTACATTTAGCAAAGCAGGATACCAATTTGGCGGTAGGTTAAAAAACAATACAAATATTTCTGGGAAAATAGAAAGTATGAATGTTTGGTATAAATCTCTTGATTAGTAGCTAACAAGACGTTACATTTGCAGTTGGTGAATTTGCGACGTGGGTGGTTTACTGTTATCCTCTTTTTCTTGCACTTTCCCTATTGAATCGCTTCGTTCACCCCGTTAGAAAGGGCGGAGCTTTCTTTCTAACGGGGTAAATATGCCTTAAACCGGACACGGCTTTGGCGTCATGATTTTGTGGATAATCAGGTTCGACTCCAACTATTTGCCCTGGCTTATAACCTCGGCAATTTCCTGAGACGTTTGGCTTTACCAAAGACAGTTATGCAATGGTCACTGCGAGTTGAGGTACCTCAAAGAAACGATGAACAGTCGCCAAATTCGTGTTTTTGCTATTATTGTGGCTGAAATATTTTCAAAATGAAGCTGGAAACCTTAACTTTTTGAGACAGATTTGATATTCTATTGGAAAAGAGGCTCAGCGGCGTAGCTGAGCTAAGAGATATAATGGTATATGGGAAATCCCAGCTTAAAGCAACTCCTCAATCGCCTCAGAAATATTTTTCTTACTGGTCAGACCCACCCACTTCTTCTGCATCTGGCCGTCGTTAAATAAGATAATGGTCGGTATTGCCTGAATCCCAAACTCTATTGCACTGTCACGGCCTTCATCTGTATTGAGCCGGCAGATTTTGACTTTATCTGCTAACTCATCTGCAATTTCTTCCATAACAGGAGCTATCATCTTACAGGGTGCGCACCAGGGAGCCCAAAAGTCCACCAAAACCGGAACCTCTGAGTTATGAATAACTTCATCAAAATCAGCATCAGTTAGTTCTATCACGCTACCGGCCATTATTGCTTCCTTTCTTAAAATACTTAATAAAGTTTCTCAACAATTCTATCCTCGATTTTCAATTAGCGGTTATAATAACTTATTGCGACAAGAAATTCCAGAGCAATCTCGAATAAAGGTTTGGACGTGCTTTTGCAAGCCAAATCACCATCCGCCCGGCTGCAGCAGATCGCTGACTTCCCGCTGCCACCAGTTCGGGTCTCTGAAATATTGCTTCATCATCATCGCTGATACCACACCGTCGCTAACAGCGGTGACAAGCTGCATCGCTGCACCAATCCGGCAGTCGCCGGCTACAAAGACTCCGGGGACATTCGTGCGAAGATAAGCACCGTCGCATTTGACGAATCCTTTCTCGGTAAGCTCCACAAAACCTTTCAGAAAAGAAGTATTGGGAACCATACCGATAAAAACAAATACGCCGTCACAAGGATAATCCTGCTGCTGCTCTGTTTTAACATTTTTGAGCCGAACCGACTGGACTTTATCCTCGCCCTGGATAGCTGTCGCTATGGTATTATACTTAATAATCAGATTCGAATCCGATTCCGCCGCCTTTGCCTCAATCTCTTCCGCCAATACCCTGGTTGCTCTCAACTGGTCCCGTCGGTGGACCAATGTTACCTTTGCGGCGAACTTTGCCAGATGAAGTGTATCCTCTACCGCCGTATTACCGCCTCCGATTGCAACTACATCCCTGCCTTTAAAAAACGGCGCATCACAGGTCCCGCAATAACTGACCCCTGCTCCTGCCTGACGGAATTTCTCTTCACCTGGAACTCCTAATTTACGATAATCGCTTCCCGGCGAGAGAATCACCGCCCGGCCGATAAATTCATCTTTGTCACAATACACAGAAATCCTGTCATCTTCTCGACGCACGAGACCGGTAACTTGGCAGCCGTTCTTTATCTCAGCGCCAAAGCCCTCAGTCTGCTTACGCATTTGCTCTGCAAGCTCTACTCCACTGACACGCTCTATGCCAGGATAATTCTCTACTCTGTCGGTATTAATTATCTGCCCGCCCGGCATCATTTTCTCCAGCAAAACGGTCTTGAATTTATCACGAGAAGCATTTTGACCCGCCCCAAGCCCAGCAGGACCAGCTCCTACTATTATACAATCGTATTCCTTTGGCATATTCGTCATCCCAATATACAGATACCGCTCTATCGATTCCTAATGCAATATACAAACCCAAATATAAATGTATAATAAAAAAAGGGCAGCGTCAAGGTTAATGATAGCGGACTTAAACTGCTGATTGTCAGCCATTTTATGTAATCTACACGTTTCGCATTGCAAAACAGCAACGAGTATTTTTCTTTACAAATAATTCTTGGCCTGCTAAAATTTTCTTGCAAATCCGAACTAAGATACAGAGAATCAGGTAGTAAGTAGCAATGAATGGAAAAATAACAATTGATACAGAACGATGCAAAGGTTGCGGGTTGTGTGTGAAGGTCTGTCCGAATAATTGCATTGCGATATCGGAGACATCCAACAAATCCGGTTTTTCCCCCGCAGTATCAACTAACGAGGGCTGCACCGGTTGCGCTATGTGCGCTTTGATTTGCCCGGATGCTGCAATAACAGTGTCACGCTCCAGTAATATTCCTATAAAATCTACTGAAAAAAAGGACAAAACAAAAAAAGACGCTAACAAAGAAGCCAAAATATAAAATATATTTCCAATCAAAAAGTGCTAAGATTGCAAATTGTAAAAATGGCAAAAATAATGATAATTACCTTATTCAAGGAGATTTCAGGGGGTGAGTGAGAGAGTATTAATATGCGGGAATGAAGCTATGGGCGAAGCAGCTGTAATGGCTGGAGTGGACGCCTACTTCGGATACCCTATCACTCCGCAAAATGAATTCACCGCATATATGGCAAAAAGAATGCCCGAAGAAGGTCGCATCTTTCTCCAGACGGAAAGCGAATTAGCCGCCATAAATATGGTCTACGGCGCTTCCGCCACCGGCAAGAGAGCTATGACAAGCTCATCAAGCCCGGGAATATCTTTGATGCAGGAGGGAATTAGCTACCTGGCAGGCGCGGAGCTGCCGGCAGTGGTAGTAAATGTAATGCGAGGCGGGCCGGGACTCGGGAACATAGCACCGTCCCAGGGAGATTACTTCCAGGCAACAAGGGGCGGAGGGCATGGAGATTACCGCACCATAGCAATCGGCCCATCGACCGTTCAGGAGCTCATCGATTATATGCAGCTTGCTTTCGAGCTTGCCGATGAATACAGAACACCGGTTACGATACTCGCCGACGGCATCCTCGGGCAAATGATGGAACCGGTGACTTTTCGGAAAAGAAAGCCAAGAAAATTGCCACCGAAGGATTGGGCACTTACCGGAGCCGAGGGAAGAGGGCAAAACATCGTTCGTTCTCTCTGGTTAAAAGAAGGCGCCCTTGAAAACCACAACTACAAGCTGCAGGAGAAATACAAAAAGATAGAAAAAAACGAAGTAATCTGCGAACAGTATGCCGTCGATGATGCAGAAATTGTTCTCGTTGCCTACGGCGTCGCTGCAAGAATGGTAAAAGCAGCAGTAATAAAAGCACGAAAGCACGGCATAAAAGCCGGGTGGATAAGACCTGTTACTCTCTGGCCCTTTCCCACAGAACAAATAAGCAAAGCCGCTGAAGATTTCAAAATTTTCCTCACCGTCGAAATGAGTCTCGGACAAATGGTGGACGACGTTAAGCTCGCTGTCGAAGGGAAATGCCCCGTTCTCTTTTACGGAAGGCCAGGCGGCGGCATCCCAGGCCCCGAGCAAATTCTCGAAAAAATAAAACAATTATCAATAACCCCGAAAGCGACCGCAATTAAAAGCTAAAAAATGAAAACCGTATTTCAAAGAACACCGACTCTAAAGAATTGCAAAACTCATTACTGTCCCGGTTGCGGACACGGCATCGCTCACCGACTCGTTGCCGAAGCCATTGACGAACTCGACATCAGAGGCAAGACCATCGGCATTGCTCCCGTCGGATGTGCTGTTTTAGCTTACGATTATCTCGACGTGGATATGGTTGAAGTGGCACACGGCCGAGCGCCGGCTGTCGCTACCGGTATGAAAAGAACAAATCCCGATAAAATCATATTCTCCTACCAGGGTGACGGCGACCTTGCAGCTATCGGGACAGCAGAAATCATCCACGCCGCCCACCGCGGAGAACATATTACCGTCATATTCATAAACAATGCCGTCTTCGGAATGACAGGCGGTCAAATGGCGCCTACTACTATAGTAGGGCAAAAAACAGCAACTACACCAAAAGGAAGAAACATCACTACCGAGGGACATCCACTCAAAGTCTCCGAACTTATCGCTTCTCTGCCGGGTGCCGTTTTCGTGGAGCGAGTTTCAGTTTCCAATCCGGCCCAGATACGAAAAGCAAAAAAGGCCATTAAACACGCATTCGAATTGCAACTAAACAAAACAGCCGGACTTGCTTTCGTAGAAGTTCTATCTCCCTGCCCGACCTACTGGCGAATGTCGCCGGTTAAAGCTATGGAATGGATAGAGGATGAGATGACAAAAGTTTTCCCGCTGGGCCGTTTAAAGGACGTTGAATGAAAACAAATACTCTACACGAAAAAGTTATCATCGCCGGTTTCGGCGGACAAGGCATTATGCTGGCGGGGAAACTGCTCGGGCATACCGCAATGGTCGCCGGAAAAGAAGTAACTTATATGCCTTCCTACGGTGCCGAAGTGAGAGGCGGAACGGCACACTGCATGGTCGTCATCGATGATGAACCCATCGCATCGCCGATGGTAAGCAATCCAACTTCGCTTATCGTGATGAACAAGGCCTCACTAAGCAAATTTGCTCCCCGGCTCAAATCCGGAGGCCTGTTGATAGTAAACAGCTCTCTGATAGAAAAGAACAACCTGAAAGACATATCGGCGGATATAAAAATCTTAGCCGTCCCCGCCAACGAAATCGCAGTAGAATTAGGCAACGTCAAAGCCGCAAATATGGTTGCACTCGGAGCTTTTCTGCAAAAGCGAAAGCTTTTTGGCTCTGAAGCTGCCGCCAACAGCTTACCCAAAGTCCTCGCAAAAAGACACCACAAGACCTTACCGGTTAATTCGAAAGCCCTGAACAAGGGTGCGGAATTCGCAAAAGAACACTAAATTGCACTCTTGTGCCTGCGAAGACAGGTAAAGGATGGACTCTTAAGAAGTGCAAACAGCACGAGAAAACATCCAGAAATCGCTATCAAATCGGCTGGGCGCCGAAGCAAGGTTTTCTTACGCACTGAAAATGACTCCTATGATAGATATGATATTCCTGCTGCTTATTTTCTTGCTCGTAGCAGGCAAATGGCGTCCTGCGGAAAATTTTCTGCCGTTAAAAATGCCAACCGCACAGGCCTCAGAACAAACAATGCCAAGGCCGGAACCGTTAATCATAAAAATTTCTGCCACAAAAACAGGTTGTGTCGCAAGCATCGACCAGAACGAAAAAATTAAAATCGAAAACAAAAATATCGAAGCGAATCTGGCTGTCCTGCTGAAAAAAATTCAAGACCGCTTAAAACAACAAAAAAGATACGCCTCAGACCCCGTTGAGATTATCTGCTCGCCGGACTTGAAATGGGACCACCTCGCCAAGATATACAATTCTCTCTTCGGTGCGGGAATAACAGATATCACTTTTCAAATGACGGAGCCGCCGGGAAATGCACCTCATAAATAAACCATCAAAAACTTTTCAAATCCTCTACCTCATTGTTATCTTCAGCATACTGTCACCTATCTGTCCCGCTGATAATTTGCCTTTATCAAAGGATATCGAAGAGCTGTATCAAGAATGGATGTCCGGCTATGAAGATTTTATGCAGGAAAGTTTCAAAATTCGAATGCAATATGAATTCAGTGGTAAGTTTCTGACTCCCGAAGACAAAGACGCTCTGCAAAAACTTGCCGAAGAAACAACCGTACAACTAAACCAAATCATAGAACAGCAAAAAACATTAAAAAAACAAATCGAGGATTACCAGGGTAAAAACTGGGAAAAACGGTTCGGGGAAACAGGCATCTGGCGGGACATCTACTACGGTATCTATCAAACCAACCTGAGAAAGTATGAAGTCAACTTCTACACTGCTCTTGGTTACGACCGGGAGCGTCAAAGCCGAACGCTGCAGCGCATACTTCAACAAATCAACGAACTTAACGAGACATACAAAACAAAAGTACCAACACTTCTAAAGGCAAGAACGCTCGTCCGGCTTGCTAAAACAAATAAAATCTACAAAGAGGCCGCCCTGAAAGAACTCAAGAGATTTATGATTTTTTCGGATTATACACCTATTGCAGCAGATATAGAAAAACTTAAACTCCAGGATAGTCCCGAGCTGGAGGAAGTAAACAGGTTGAAGGAATTTATCATCCAGAATCATCTCCAGGACCACTATGAATTAGTCATTCCGTTAGTTTCGATTCAGCGAAGGTTCGACGCAAACGGTTTTAAAGATACACTTTGTCAATTTGGCGATATTAAAGACATCGTAAGCACATTTGTTTTAAATGAACTGTCTTGCGGGTTAAAACAAAAAGAGACGGGAGCAATTCAAAAAAGCACGACGGTTTTCGAAGCAGAGCTTGCCGCTGAAGCTGCCTGGGGGAACGAGCCCAAAGAACACAAACAACTCCTGGAATTCTTCACTGGCACTGACAAATTTCAAACTCCCCTGACAACCTATGTCGCTGCAACGGCCTTGTCCTCTTGTTCGCCTCAAAAAGCTGTAAAGCTCTTAATGAAATCGGCAAAACTCCAACAGGAAACCAAAAGCAGGACACTGGAAATTGGCCCTTCTGAAATTGCCCGACAGGCCGCAAAACTTGCCTATTCTTCTTTTGAAGAAAAACCGGAAAACTGCCAAATCACCCTCAACGCCTTCGAATGTTACTTGAGAATAGCTGAACCAAATATAGACGGCCAGCTTCAATTCCTATACGCCGGCGTTCTAAGAAGCTGTGGGAAAAACAAAGAAAGCAAAAGCTTACTGGAGGAAATCGCCTTGCTTCCCGGCTCTAAATGGCAGAGAAATGCCCGGCTCGAATTAACCTCTCTAAAAGTTAAACAAAACAAATCCCGAACGTTAACTCAAACGATAAATTTACTAAATCAATTTTCCTCTCTGCTGGAAGACCACGATGAAATCGAGCCCTGCCTATATGCAGATGAAATCCTGACACTTCTGGAGCAGTTAGATGAAAAAGTTGACCTGGTAATCGAAACCGCACAAAAGCCCGACCAATTCTTAGGAAAATATCAAACCCTGGCTGAACTCCTCTGCCAATGTATCGAAGAACCGAAAAAACAAAAAGCCGACCTGATACTAACCGAACTATCTATCCTCGCTAATCAAAACGACCCTGAAAAATTATCAAAGATAGAGGACCTGATTGCTAAAACAGAAGAAAAACTATCAGCCCAAAACATAGACCTCTTACGCTGTCAAGCACGGCTTCTGACCGCTCAAAGAAAATTTTCCCCCGCCGTTAAAATATGGACTCAAATCGCTGACGTAAGAAGAAATCAAGGCATATCAACGCAAAACAGGTCATGGGAATGGTTCAGAGCCAAATACTTTCAGCTATACTGTTTTAGTAAAACAAGTAAAACAAACAAACCCCAAATCCCGCATACAATCGAAGTGCTTGAAAATTCATTCGAGAAAATCCCCGAACCCTGGGCAAAAAAGCTGAACCGGCTCAAAAAGCAAATCCTAAACTAAATGCATGCTGTAAAAAACTTGCTTTATACATCTGCCTGGAATATAATAACTTAAGATAATAAACAGAAAGAACTTAAAAGGCAAAAAGCAAATGTCCAAAAATTCAGGCAGCAATAAACAAAAGAGTATTTGCAGCTTCTGCGGAAGACCGGGAAACCAAAAAGAGATGTTCATCGAAGGTCCCGACCAGGTCTTTATATGCCCTGATTGCGTTCAGCTATGTTATAGACTAATAAAGGAAAACCAAAAGAAATTCAAAAAGCCCGCCTTTGATATAGCTGAAATGCCCAAGCCAAGAGAGATAAAGGAACACCTCGATGAATATGTAATATCCCAGGAATCTGCAAAAAAATATCTGTCGGTCGCTGTTTATAACCACTACAAGCGACTGATGCACACGGACAGCGAGGATAAAGACGTTGAAATAGACAAGGCAAACGTTCTCTTGATAGGCCCTACCGGCTGCGGAAAAACTCTTCTGGCAAAGACGCTCGCCCGGATACTGAAAGTCCCCTTCGCCATCTGCGATGCCACCACAGTTACCGAAGCAGGTTATGTCGGCGAAGACGTGGAAAACTTTCTGCTGCGGCTTCTCCAGTCAGCCGACGGTGACATCGAAACCGCACAAAGAGGAATCGTATATATCGATGAAATCGACAAAATCGGCAAAACCTCACAAAACGTCTCTATTACAAGAGACGTCTCCGGCGAAGGCGTTCAGCAGGCATTATTGAAAATGCTCGAGGGCACTACCGCCAATATCCCGCCACAGGGAGGCAGAAAGCACCCCGAACAATCCTACATTCAAATCGATACCTCCCAGGTACTATTCATCTGCGGAGGCACCTTCATCGGTATCTATAATTTTTTTAAAAAACGACTCGGAAAAAAGATGATTGGCTTCGATTCTGAAATGTTGGAAAAAACCGGGGGAAAATCCGATTACAGTAACATCATACAAAATGTCATACCCGAAGACATCATCGAGTATGGCATGATACCTGAAATGGTTGGAAGATTACCGGTTATCACTACACTATCCGACCTTGATGAAAAGGCATTAATTGAAATCCTCACAAAACCCAGGAATGCTCTGATAAAACAATACAAAAAACTGTTCGAGATGGAAAATGCCCAGCTCGAATTCACCGACGACTCTCTGGAGGCACTCGCAAAAAAAGCTCTTGAACGTGATACAGGCGCCAGAGCTCTTCGCTCCATTACCGAACAATTGATGATTGATTTAATGTATCAATTACCTGAAGAATCAAAACCCGCAAAATACACTATTACTAAAGATATAGTGGAAGGAAAAGGCAGATTGACCACCGCAAAGAAAGAATCCGCCTGAGAATTAAAGCGAGTAAAAAGAGCGAATGTTTATCGAGCCGGCACCTGGTTTTTTTTCAAAGCCGCCAGTTTTATATCCGTGGCGCTGCTGCGGGCTATACCTGCAAGGGCATATTGCGCCTCGGAAAAAACAACCTTTTTGTCGATACGTAATGTGACAACCCTTCGCTCGGAAGGTAAATTTTTCATCCTCGAATCTAATAATTCAGCAATCTGTTCTGCGATTTTGTTATAATCAACATTTACAATCCGTTTTGAATCAACTGCAAAAACACTTCTGCCGTCCTGTTTTTTCATAATTGTAACCGTGATAACCCTCCCGCTTTGTTTTTCTTCGTTCTGAGCAAAATCACAGCCGGCAGGCACACTCACAGGGAAATTCTCCGCTTCGATAAAACGACTTACTACCAGAAAAAATATAATCAGCAAAAATATAATATCTATCAGAGGCGTAATAGGAAAGGGGCGCCATACTTTACTATGACGGAATTGTCCCAAATCCGGTAAAAACATAAGTTATTCATCCAGCTCTACTTTGATAGTTCCCTGCCTGATTTAGTGAAGGACTTTCCTTCTTCGCTTCGGCCTGGTGCACTCATTTTACCCTCTTTACCTAAAGCTACCTGCCTTTTGGTCTCCATAACACGGCGAAACTTAGAAATGACCCCTTCACTTTCCACTACGGCATCACCGGCCAGGGTCTCAATATTGTTCCTGAGAACCCCGTATATCGCAAGTGCCGGTATCGCAATAGACAATCCCCAGAATGTTGTCACCAAGGCAATCGAAATACCATCAGCCAATTGAGCCGGCTGCGGCTGGCCCCCGGCAGCTACTATCGCATTAAAAAGTTTAATCATTCCAAAAACCGTCCCGAATAATCCAACCATAGGGGAAACACTTCCTATCAGATTAATCCACTCAATCTTCCGAAGATACGACCACGCCTGCTCCTGAAGCGACTCTGCAAAGGCATTGCGCATACGAAACCAATCTCCCCTGCCCTGCCTGATTGCCTTTACACTGGCCACGCTGACAAAATCGCTCCTGCCTTCCAACTGCCCCTGCAGCTGCTCTAATCCTGCCTGCCCAATCTCTCTTACAATCTCGCTGCCTACGCCATCGGGCAAAAGGACTTTTCTGCGAATAGTGAAGCCGTATTCAACAGCGAGATAAACCATAACAGCAGAGAGCGGCAGCAGTACAAACCATACAATCGGCCCGCCTGATATCACGAATTGTTCAAAAAAAGTCCGGCTTCCCCGGCTATTCGACGGCTCCGCCCCCCCGCCAACGCTCATCGAAATAACTATCACTGCCGTGATAACAACCAGCAAAACAACAAGAAAAATAGTCTTTACTAAAAAACCTTTACTAATCATCACGTTCAAGTCCTCAGCTCAATTCAACAATAAAAAATAACGCCTTTCGCCCGCCGGCCAACAAAGCAGGTGAGGGAGGAAATAAAAAAGCTCAACTGTTTATCCGGTGTTCAACTTTCTACTGCTGAAAAAAATCAGTCAAATACTCAGCTCTCGTCTTCAGTAATAATGATACATTTACCTCCACTGCTTTGAGCTATCTTTTCAAGTATAGCTATATCTTCAGCTGCAGGCCAGAACCCTATCGTATTGATTCTCGCTTGAGAAGCAAACGTTTTAAACAAAACTTCCATCCTTCCCAAGAAATCACCCCGTCCTTTCTCCGGCAGCTCGAAACCATCGGTAAGAAAATAAAACACCGAAGGTCTAAGCCCTTCCTCTCCTATCCGAACGGCCCTTGAAAGCGCTTCAAATGCATTGGTTCGCCCGCCTGCCCGCACGGTATCAATGAAAGAATAAGCTCTTGATTTGGCTTGTTTGCTCGCACGAACAAGGTCCCCATCCGCAAACTCAAAGAGCTTGCCATCGCCAAAAAAAACTATGCAAAAAAACTGGTCCTGCTGAAGCTCGCTTATTGTTCTTTTCAAATTCGCTTGAACTCGACCCATCGAGCCTTTCATACTGCCGGAGCAATCCACTACAAAGCAGATTTTACGGTCAACAGTTTTAGTGCCGAAAAAATCAACCTCTGGTGAAAACCCCTCCCTTTCAAAAGAATAACTGCGTAACCCCTTTGACTTTGCCGGCAAGGGGAACTCCGATTCTTTGATGCCTCCTCTTTTAAAAATCTTATCCGCCCCAAACGAGTCCTGTGTTATCTTCTCAATGTGCCCTTCAGAAACCGGCTCCACAATCGGCTTCGGGACCACAACCTCGTTTTTGAGAAACTCTTCAACCTGCTTTATCTGGGCGAGGGGAATTGTTCTGGCTATAGTCGCTGGTACCGGCCTTGAGAATCTGATAAAACAAAACAGCAGCAAAACCAACAGATGAAAAACGACCGAGGCCATCAAAGCCCGAAAACTTATTGCCCCTCTGGCTCTGGTAAGAGGCATTCTTTGGTTCCTCAAGGCAACAAAATATTATTTGCTTTCAGTTAATCCTTAATTCTTACTTTAGAGACACCTTCTTCCAAAAGATTGTAAACTAAAATGGCGTTGCCGTTATGAAGGCGAACGCAGCCCTGCGAGCTGGCGGTTCCTATCTCGTTGGCGTCCTTTGTGCCATGTATCGCAAAACCTACTCGGCCAACAGCATCTCCTTCGATTCCTTCAATGCCTATCCACCTTGACCCTAAAGGATAATCAGCGTCGTCCGGCTCGTATTTTCTGCCGCTTAAAGGGTCGGTCCAGGGAGGCCTTACCATCTTGCCGCCCTGCTCTACAATCCAAAGCCCCGTTGGTGTCTCCATACCTTGCTTGCCCAGACCCACGGGAAAACTCTTTACATACGTATCCTGCATATAAAGGTCCAGCCTGAAATCAGAACGGTCTATGACCGCATTGAAAGGACCGAAAACTATTTTGAGCGTCTGGCCGGCCTGCAAACTCTGTGGATTGTAAATGTGATTAACCTCCATCAGCGCCTGATAAGGGACTTTAAACTGCCTGGCAATTATCCTGAGCTGCTCACCCGACCCCACTTTATAGGTCCCGCAAAGCTTATCCTGGGGATAAATCGTTCTGCTGAAAAGCCATTCATCGGCAATCTCAGATAACTTACCTTTGACAAAATCCTGCTGACGTTTACTTCGGAGCATTGGCAAGACATTATTAAGCATCTGGCGTGCCTCGATTATCCTCGGAGGGTCCTCCGCAAGAATTTTCACTGCCTGGTTAATAAGCTCAGCCGAGGCCGGATTAGGCCGAAAAGTCCCTTCCGCCTCAAAGGCAGCACCAGCCGCTCCGCCTGAACCCTCTGTCATAGCTGCTCTTTCTTCCTCCAGCGAAAGTTTAGAGGCCCCTTTCCTGCCCCCAAAAGGAGGAAGATGGAAAATAAAAGCCAATAGCCCAAGAACTATCACTATCGATACAAGAGCATAAATCCATCTTCGCCTTGCTGCTCTTCGGCTGCCATACGGATATCGAGCCATTCTAATGTCCTTTCTTGCTATTAAAGTACAATACTTTTTCGTCTGTTACCAGCAAATCCACCGGCTCATCCAGCTCGGTAACCGGAAGGTCGTCAACCACCTGTTCTGAAAAGCCAAATCCACAACGCTGAGCACGAAGCTCTTCTTTAGCAAAAAACCTGTCATAATAAGCTCCGCCCCGCCCAAGACGGTTGCCAAATCGGTCAAAACCCAATCCCGGCGTTACTACTAAATCGATATCGGAAAAAGGTACCGGTACCCCTTTTATCGGATTCCTAAGCCCTGAAACTTCCGTCGAAAAATCTGCATCCAATGAATTTATCTGAACCGGAAACATATGTTTATCTTCCCACATCACCTTAGGAACTGCAACAATCTTACCATTCTGCCACGCTGATAATATCGCCTCAGTAGTATCCGCTTCGGAAGGAAGAGATAAATACATCATAACCACCGACGCCTCGTTAAACTCTTTTGTCGCAATCAGCTTCCGGCAAATTTGACTGCTTTTCTCCGCCCTTTGCTTATCATCTATCAGATTAAGAACCTGCCGCAATTTCCTGCGCCACTGTTTTTTGTTCATAGTTCAGCCTTTTTCAGTCCGGCTTTGGCGGACCGGTTTGCATATTATTTATCAATGTTTTAAGCTTTTGTAAATAACGCTTAATATTTTTTTCCTGACCAATCTCTTTCGGGTGATAATATTGCCCCCCTTTTCCCCCCGGCAAATATTCCTGAACCACAAAACCGTCCTTGTAACTATGCGGATACTTATAATCCCGGCCGAAACCCATCTTTTTCGCCCCGCCGTAGTGGCTGTCTTTCAAATGTTTGGGGACATTTATCGTCGGCTTTTCCTTAACGTCTGATACCGCCTGCCATATCGCACCCGCACAGGAATTCGATTTTGGAGCACAGGCCACATACAAAGCCGCCTGGGCAAGAGGAATTTGCGCCTCCGGCAGCCCTATGAATTCGGAGAGCTGCACAGCCGAGGCCGCCAAAACCGTCGCCATCGGGTCTGCATTGCCAACATCCTCTGCAGCACAAACGGCTATACGACGGGCTATGAACCGGCTGTCCTCGCCCCCGACTATCATACGGGCAAGCCAGTAAATCGTTGCATCAGGGTCGCTGCCGCGCATACTCTTCTGCAAGGCACTGGCCAAATCATAATGAGTATCCCCCGTCCCGTCATAACCCATTTGCTTGCCCTGTATCGAGTCCTTTGCAACAGCAAGGTCGAACTTAACTTTCCTCTTCGTGTCACCGGCGGCCTGCGATAACACCCCCACCTCCAACGCTGATAACGCTCTGCGTGCATCGCCGTCACTTAAGACTGCAAGATATTTTAACGCCTTCTCATCCGTCTCTATATCAAATTTACCAAGCCCACGTTCCTTGCTGCTTAAGGCACTTTTCAATAAAAGCATTATCTGGTCTTCGGCAAGCGGCTGAAATTGGAAAATCGTACTCCGGCTGATTAGCGGTGAATTGATTGAAAAAAATGGATTCTCCGTTGTAGCGCCGATAAGTATCAAAACGCCTGACTCAACATCGTCTAAAAGGACATCCTGCTGGGCGCGATTGAAACGGTGGAGCTCATCGATAAAAAGAACCGTCCGCTTACCGCTGCCGGCAAGCCGGTCTCTCGCCTGCAAAATGATATTGCGAATATCTTTAACCGTAGCCGAGGGAGCGCTAAGATACACAAACTCCGCCTTGGTATGATTTGCAATTACCATTGCAAGTGACGTCTTGCCTACACCCGGCGGGCCGAAAAACAACAGAGACGAAAGCGAATCCGCTTCAAGCATCCTCGAAAGCAACCTGCCGGGGCCAAAAAAATGCTTTTGACCAACAAATTCCTCAAGCGTCCTCGGCCTCATACGAACCGCAAGAGGAGCCGCAGAATCAATATTTACACGCTCTGAGCCGCTAAATAACGTCTTGTCGGAATCTTTTCGCTGCATAGCTCTTATTATACCCCGGAACAAAAAAAATGTCGAAAATTATCTCTGGCACTCTTACCTGATTACCGCTTTTGAAAATCTCAAAAAAAACTTTTTTTTTATTTGATTTACACTTCAATGCCGATATATTACTTTACAAGTAGTTAACAATATAAAAAAGTGTTTTTAAGAATCCCTTTAAGTAATAAGAAAAAGGAATTTTGACAATCTTTTTTAAGGAGACGGTTTATGAAGACAAAGGCAATTTTAGTAAGTGTATTAGTGTTATTGTTTACCGCCGGTATCATCCAGGCCCAGGAGGAGCTGCACGGCTCCGTCGGCATCGCCTACCAGAGCAAATACATCTGGAGAGGTTTCGACATCTATGGTGACAGAAGTGCTATCCAGCCGGAAATAAATCTCGATTTATACGGCACCGGCTTCGGTATCGACCTGATGGGACACAGAGCAAATTCTGATAAATACGAAGACAGTGAACGCTGGGACTATAACCTGTATTATCAAAACCTGGTTTTCGAAGGCGAGAATTACCAAACAAACTACAGACTTGATTACGTCTACTACAATTTCCCTGATTCGAGCAGTCACACCACTGCAAGTACCGACCTGCAGGAAATAAACAGTATCCTTTCCTGGCCGAATATCTTACAGGTCAAGGGCTTAGTGCCAAGCTATATCCTTGTGAAACTCTGGCCGTCGAACAGCAACAGTTCGGTCGCACAGGCTTCCGGCTATGCGCACATCTTTATGCTTGACTATCCCCTGGTCGTCGAAGGTCTTCTGCCGGATACCCCGGAACAGACTATAAACCTCCACTCAGAATTGGTATATAACGACGGTGCTGACCCACGCCCCGGCAGCACAGGGGTGGACCACGACTGGTCAAATTTTGTCTTCGGCGCCTCGACCGACTTCGACCTCGGCAATAGCATGACACTGACTCCGGGTCTCTATCACCAGATTACTATGGATAATTCCGTCAATGGTGACAAGGATGAAACCTGGGTAACAATGAACCTGAAGTACACATTCTAAAGAACAAACAAAAACGTTTTTAAAGCAGAAATGGCCGACGTTATGTCGGCCATTTCTCTGTATTTTTAATCATCAAATCTTTGCTATGTTACTCTGTCCCTAACATATCTGCTAATCTCAACCAAGGCATCTTTTGCTTCACTTTCTTTTAATTTCTCCAAGGACTGTTGAGCTTCATCCACAAGGCGCTTTGCACAATCCCGCCCGTATTCTATACTCCCGCAGGAAGATAACTGTTCGGTTAAATAGCTTTCATCAACCTTGGCGTCATTTAACCTCTTTATAAAAGCTTCTCTTTCGAGAGCGGATAAGGTGCTCAATAAATGGATTAACGGCAGGGTCGGCTTGGTCTTCTCGAAATCCCTGCCCAGCGTTTTGCCTGCCTCCTTTTCATCCCCTACCACATCAATAAGGTCATCGGTTAGCTGATAGGCAATGCCGAAATGCAAACCAAATTCTCTTAAAGCATCCACATCTGTATCGCTGCCTCCCGCCAGAGCGCCGCCAAGCTTACAGGAACTGCTGAAAAGAGCAGCGCTCTTTTCGGTTATTATCTGGAAATACTCTCTCTGGCTTAACTGCCAATCCTCTTTATGAACTATTTGCCGTAATTCCCCCTTGCAGGCCCGAACGGCAGCTTGCGAAATCTCTCCGGCAATCCACGACGGCAGAACACTGCACATCCGAAAAACACGGCTCAGCAGAAAATCGCCAAGCAAAACCGCTGTTTCATTACCCCGCAATGAATTGATTGTCGGGGAATTCCGGCGCAAACAACCTTCATCTATAACATCATCGTGGAGCAAAGTTGCATTATGTATCAGCTCTATAACCGCTGCTGTGCGAATGTGCTCTTCTCGTATATCACCGCAAGCCAGGCCCGAGAGCAAAACCAGCGTCGGTCGAAGCATTTTGCCTCCAAGAATCCCAAAGCTATCAATCAGCTCTTTAACCGACGGGTCGAATGCTCCCGAGAGCTGGCTGGATATTTCCGACTGCACACGAGCCAATTCACCTTCGATACAACCGGATGACTTTAATACATCGAAATGTTCGAACAATTGCATACCTGAAAATGCTTTAAATGATTTGCTTTTTTTAATTCAGCTAAAAATTACCTTTTTAGTTTCTGCCGTGGACGTAATCGAAAAACTTTTTCCTGAGCTTCCTAGTGATAGCTCCCGGTTTTCCGTCACCGATAACCCTGCCGTCTATCTCTATAACGCCTATCACCTCTGCCGCTGTCCCCGTCAAAAACAACTCATCGCAGACATATAAATCAAATCGTGTAAGATTACTCTCTGCTGCAGGAATACCTTCTTCCTTTGCCAAACGAATAACTATATTACGAGTTATGCCTTCAAGGGTCCCCGCCTGGATAGGAGGAGTATATACCACTCCATTCTTCACCATAAACACATTATCTCCCGTTGCCTCAGCTACAAAACCCTGGGTGTTATACATAATCGCCTCCGGCACGTTCGAGTCAAGCGCCTCTATCTTAGCCATAATATTATTCAGATAATTCAAACTCTTTACCTGCGGCGGGAGCGAAAGCGGATGACTCCGGACGGTCGTAGCGCTTATTACCTTCATCCCTTTTTCATAAAGCTCTTCAGGATAAAGCTGAATACTATCTGCTATGATAATTAAACTTGAGTTCTTGCATATAAGAGGATTTAATCCCAAAGTTCCTATGCCCCGTGTTGCAATCAAACGTATATAACCATTTATGACTTCATTAGCTTTAACCGTTTCTTCAACCGCCTTGATAAGCTCCTCTTTAGTTATAGACATTTCAAGACGAATCACTTTGGCTGATTTATATAAACGGCGAATATGCGCCTCCAGCTCAAATACATTACCATCGTAAACGCGAATGCCCTCAAAGACCCCATCGCCGTAAAGCAGGCCATGGTCAAATACTGAAATCTTCGCATCCGATTCATCAACAAGCTTGTTATTAATCCAAACTTTCATCTCTTAAAATCTCCCGAAATACCAACAAACAATAAACATACTCGCCTTTTTTCTTAACCGCCTTCGTCTTTTATTTTACCATCCTGGAGTTTTACAATTCGAGAAGCTTTGCGAGCAATCCTTTCATCATGAGTTACCATCAATATCGTCTGTCCTGCTTTATGAAGCTTCTGGAAAACCCCTAAAATATCATTTCCCGTTGCCGAGTCAAGATTTCCCGTCGGCTCATCAGCTAAAACAATCTCCGGTTTGTTCATCAATGCCCTTGCTATCGCCGCACGCTGACGTTCTCCACCTGACAATTGAAAGGGCTTATGCGTTATTCTGTGACCCAGTCCCACCTGCTCAAGCAGCGCCCCGGCTCGCTTCTTCAATACCCGACGACCCGAAATCCAGCCCCAAAAACCTACAGAAATCATCGCAGGAAGGAAAACGTTTTCCAATATACTTAATTCGTCCAATAAATGATAAAACTGAAAAATAAATCCAACCTTTTTATTACGAAATTTATCTAACTCTCTACCGCCAAAGTCATTTAATTTTCTACCCTCAAATTCCACTGCGCCCTCATCCGGCTTATCCAACCCACCTAATATATGTAAAAGCGTACTCTTGCCGCTGCCGGAAGAACCAACAATCGCTGTAAAGCCGCCACGCTCCAGCTCCAAATCCACCCCCCTGAGCACTTCTATCTTTGTCGTGCCCATCCGATAAGATTTAAATAGTTTCCCGCAGTTTAATATAACTCCATCTTTCTTCATAACTGGTTCACCTGCAACGTCTGGACCGGCCTTAATTTCGAACCCTTCCGGCTGGGCAAATACGCTCCTAAAAGACAAGCGAATATCGCACTGGCCATTATAACCAACAAAAGTCCACTTTCAAGACGATTTGGGATTTCTCCTATGGCATAAATCGACCTGTCCCACAACTGAAACCCGAATCGACCATAAAGCCACGCTTCTATGTCATTTATATATCGAAGAAACAGCCAGCCAAAAAGACTACCAAAAACCGAGCCCAAAAAGCCAACAAAAAATGCGAAAATCGAATATATCTGAAGAATATCTCCTCCTGAGGCACCCACGCTTTTAAATATGCCGATATCTTTGCTCTTATGACTGACAATCATATAAAAAACTACAAATACAATAAAAACCGTTGTAATACCGACAAGGATAAACATCATGGTCATAATAGTTTGTTCCTTCTCCATTGCAGCAATAAAGCTTCTGCGGTTCTGTTTCCAGCTCTGAACCGCAACCGTTTCCAGCAGGTATCCGGCCGGCCGGCCGCTTCCTGCACTTACATATTTACTCCACATAGAACGAACTTTGCCGCAGCCCTCTGATAAACCCGTCCCTTCCTGAAACTTTATGTATAAAAAGGAAGTCCTTTTAATCGGCCTGTCCATTCCGCAAAGCTTCTGGGATTCATCAAAGGGAAGGAATACGGCCGAGCTATCTATTGTTGCTAAACCGCTCCGGCTGTGGTCGCTGTAATAAAATGTCCTGGTATTAACCAAACCAAGACCCGCCTTCGAAAGTGCTCCCTTTGGTGTCAGGGGGAAACTGCTGATTGCCAAGCCAAGCCGCCAGGGACTGTCGGGCGGCGAATACTCTCCGCGCGAATTTCGCTCCAGGACAAGGTCTATCCCCGGCACGCAGCCGGGAAGCTCCGGATTATATGAAGGAACAAAAACATTTGCGACATCCCGCCGATGATAATAAACATCTTCACCAAAACCGGTAGTCCTGCTATACCCGACCGGCTCAATACCTATAATCTCAACTCCCCGGCTTTGCCTGCTGCCCTTGACGTTAATCAAGCCGTAGCTTCTTATAACAGGTGTCACGCTTTGGACAAACTCCCTGGACGCAAGCTCTCGCATAAAGTCTTCATAATAACCGAAACCAACCAGGGATTCGGTCCCGAGAACACAGTCTCCGACAAAACTGTGATTCTTCTGCTTGAAATCCTCAACCAGGCCGGCCATAACCGTCATCACCACTACCACGATGAAAACACAGAGCACGACCGTCAAAAGCGCAAGGTAACTGATGCGTTTTTTAAACATATAACGAAATGGCAGGATAAATTTATACATCTCTGAAAAATACTTCTTCGATACCTTTCTTACCAGATTTCAAAACAACCTATTAACACATCACTCATACCTTAATATATCAACGGGTTGCGACCTTGCAGCAACAATGGCCGGCAGTAAAGCTCCAGCCGCAGCAGCTAAAATTGAAAAAAATGCAATCATACCCGCCGAGTGCCAGTCCACATCGGTAGGTATCCTGCTGAACATATAAACACTGCTCTTCCAAAGCTTAAAACCGAAAACCGCACTTAACCAGCCCTCTATTATATTGAAATTTTTTACAATTATATAGGCCAGCAACATACCAAGGCCTGCTCCAATTATCCCTACTATGCCGCCAAGCCACACAAAAACAAAGGCCAAAGAGAATCCCGAGCCGCCAAAACTCTTTATTACAGCAACGTCCCGCTGCCGGGATTCAACTATCATATAAAATATACAGAATATCAATACAACTACGCTCGAACTGACTACCCCGAATATTAACAGCAATATTCCCATCTGCTTGCGAATTTCCGCTACAAATTTACTTTGCATCTGTTTCGATGTAACTATAACCGCCTGCTTTATTTGTAACTGACTCCATCCCAGCTCTTCCTTTGCGAAAGAAGCCCAAATGTTACTAACCTCTTTCATCGCAGCGTCGTCCTTTACATTGCCAGCCAGCTTTATCTGAATCTGGTCTGCCGCCGGCTCCTTATCATCAGGATACAACAGCCCCTGCAGCCGCTTTATAGGCAGATAAATAATATTCTTATCTAAATCATAAACACCTGTGAAAATTACATCCGTAACCGTAAATTTCACTGTCCTGCGCCTGATTTCAGGAGTTTTGTTATCATCACCGTTTTGAAAAGATACCGAACCGGTCGTAAGCACTACGTCGCTGCCGATAATGTTTCGAACTGCTTTGAAATCATACTCATCGGTCTTCTCATCCGGCTTTTGGACCACCCCAATCCCGACAATGGCGCCCATTCCTTTCTCCACTCCTCCATATTCAAAGCTGACTTTCGATTCTGAAGACTTTTGCCTAATAAGCGATTGCTTAAAGCCCGTCACCCTGTTGTGCCGCTCCGGCTCAATCCCCCAAACACTTACCGCACGAACATTACCTTTGCTTAAATGAACCAAACCCTCAGATGAAAGCGCAGCGGTCGCCCCCTCTACCAGCTTACTTTGCTCCAATCGCTCTATAAGCTGAGAATATCCTGAAACCTCAACCGGCGGGTAAATTACTATATCCCCTATCGCCTCTACCGCACTTCGCTCAAAAGCTGATATAAATCCGTTAAACAAACTGGAAACAACTATCAGCAACGCACAGGATAAGGTAACTGCGGTGATACCCAGCAACACTATCTTTTTCTTACGCAGGTATCGCAACCACAAAAATAATGATAAATGATTTAAAGATTTCCAGAAACAAATAACAAAAAAAATATCGCTCAATAAAACTTTCATACTTCTGTCTGTTCGATATATAAAGTATGAGACTAATCCAACTACATATAAAGCTATATGTGTACGACTTTTTGTACCTAAAGCAGAAAATATAAGGAGATTTATAGCCCAAAAGACACAAACAAGAAGTTTAGATGATTTCTTTGAAAGAGGTCTTCGAATTAAAATATATCTTATGGATATGACAGGTAGAAGACCAATGAACCAAGTTAGGAAAATCGAAAACATCATTGATAGAATAATTAAAAGCACCTTTGCCCTCAAACAATAGTAGTCCTTTATTGTGCTTAAAAAAAACTCGAAATTATTCCTTTTGCTTAAGAAGCGGAAACAAAACTACATCACGAATATTCGATGCTCCCGTTAAGACCATCACCAGACGGTCAATTCCAATTCCCAGCCCCCCGGCCGGCGGCATCCCATATTTTAATGCGGTTATAAAATCTTCATCCATCGTCGCCATTGACTCTTCCTGTCCACGAAGCTGCTTGAGAAAATTCTCCTCCTGCACCAACGGGTCATTCAGCTCCGTATAAGCGTTCGCCAATTCCATCTTAGCTATAAACAACTCAAAGCGCTCTGCATAATCCGGCGAGCCCTTCTTACGCTTCGTCAATGGACACAAAGCTGAAGGATAATCAATAACAAAAGTCGGATTCACAAGTTTCTCTTCAACCGTCTCCTCGAAAACCTTATTGACCACCACGACATCATCCATTTTTGACTCATCGATATCAAGCGTTTTTGCCTTCCGGCGTATGGCCTGAATATCAGAAATCTGGCAACCGCTGTATTCCTTCAAAAGAGCATCATACTTCTGGCGGCGCCAGGGTCGGGAAAAATCTATCTTCATATCATAAAACTCAACTTCCCGTTCTTCGCAATACTTGACGACGCATTCCGAAATCAGCTCCTCGGTCAAATCCATCATCAAATTATAATCCCCATACGCCTGATAGACCTCAAGCATCGTAAATTCCGGATTATGCTGTCTGCTAAGACCCTCGTTGCGGAAATTCCTGTTAAGCTCAAATATCCGCTCCATCCCTCCCACCAGAAGCCGCTTCAAAAAAAGCTCCGGCGAAATACGCAAATATAAATCCATATCGAGCGTGTTATGATGAGTAATAAAGGGTTTTGCCGCCGCTCCACCAACAATACTCTGCATCATCGGCGTCTCCACCTCAACAAAGTCTCTGCTCTGGAGAAATTCCCGTATCGTGGAAATAATATTACTACGCTTCTTGAAACGCTTCATCTGTTCGGGATTAGCCCACAAATCCACATAACGCTGCCGGTAACGCTGGTCGAGGTCTGCAAGCCCGTGAAACTTCTCAGGCGGCTGATACAAACACTTACCAAGAAACTTCAACCCATCAGCCCATATCGTAATTTCACCCGTCTTGGTTTTGCCTAATTGCCCCTGAGCTCCTATGAGGTCTCCGATGTCTATTAACTTGGCAAGCTTCCACTGCTCAGCTAAAAGCTTCTTACTCAAGCCAAGCTGTATAGTCCCGCTCGAATCACGAAGAGTGATAAAAATCAATTTCCCGATATCGCGTAAAAGAGCAACCCTCCCGGCACAGCGAGCTCGCTGGTCGTCTTTTCCCTCTTCGAACTTATCTTTCGCTTTTGCCGCTGATTCCGTCCGGTCATATCTGTCCCCATACGGGTCAATCCCCAGCTTCCGCATTTCATCGAGCTTCTGCCGTCTCTGCTGTTCAAACCTGTCACTATCCGTATCAGACAAAACAATCTCCCGTCTCATCAATGCTTTTCTTAATTAACAATCAATCCCCCTTGGGAAATCAACTGGGTTTTCACCACCAGAACTCCAACCGCTAACTGAGCATCCGACTTAAGCATTTCTTCAGCGCTGTATCTGGTCACCGATGAGTCATCTTTTTTGTGGTCCGCCTGAACTAACACGTCATTATCTCTTTGAGCGTTAAGCATATCTTTAAGCTCGTCAGTCCTTAATTTAACTTTAATATCCGGACCAACACCCCAATCGCTTCTACCCTGGGCCTGGACCGATTTCTTACTTTCGACTTTTTGACCGGAAGGCAAATGATAGTGAGCCATCGTGTACTTAAGCTGAGCACCATCTCCCGGATACCCCGTTATCCCCTGGACACTGCCCTTGCCGTGCGTCCTGTCACCAACTAAAATCGCCCGCTCGTGCCTTTTGTCACCCAAAGCGCCCGCTACTATCTCCGATGCGCTGGCCGACCATGAATTTATCAAAACCACCAACGGGTAATCGGGGTGAGTATTCCTCTTTTCCGCAGTCGCATAAGTCCATACACCAAATCGGGAACGAGGCTGGGTACTCACTATCGGGCCCTTTTCCACGAACTTATCTGTTATCTCTATGGCACTGCTCAGCAACCCCCCGCTATTGAAACGCAAATCCAGAATCAAACCTTTTAAGCCCTCATTCTCAAGCTCGACAAGCGCTTTCTCCAACCCATTTGCCGTCTTATCAGAAAAACTTGTTATTCGCACATAACCAATCTTATTCTCTTCATCAAGCATATAAATCCATCGTCCGGCTTGTGTCCGCTTCCAGCCGCGTATGGTAGAAACGGTAATCTTATCACGCATTACAACAACGTCATGAGTATTCTCTTCTCCCAAACTCCTGATAGTAAGAGTTACCTGCGTGCCGGCAGGGCCGGTAATGTAATCTACAGCGCAGTTCATAGACATATTCTTTGTCTTTTTACCATCCACCGCTACTATAACATCACCTGCATCTAAACCGGACTTATAAGCGGGGGTCCCGGGCAGCAAACTCGCTACTGTAAGCAGCCCCTTAGCCCGGGAAATTTCTATTCCGATACCGGTAAACTCACTCGTCATCACCTTTTCGAAATCTTTTCTTTGTTTCGGCCAAATCATTACCGTGTATGGGTCCAGAACCGACAAGGCCGCCTCAGTAAACTGCGCTACCACAACACCTTCCTGAAATCCTGCACTTGCATTATTCAAAGCAAGCAGGTCTTCAAACAATTCTTTAAACTTATCTTTACTCATCCCGCTCGATAAAGCATTTACTTCGTCTCTTAATCCATCCAAGGCCGACAACCAAGCCGTAAGTTTCTTCTTATCACTGGGAAGCCACTCTGTCTGTTTCTTGCCTTCGGTTGAAGTAAGAGAATTATGCATTGCTACTTCTCCAAGTAATTTGCACCTCTTAATAGCAGCTAACATCATTTTATGGTAATCAATGTTAATGCTGACATAGTTAAAATTAAGTGCGTCAATTGCCCTTTTGAATGCATGCTTACTTACACCCTCATAGCGAGTACGGCTGCTCTGACAAAGGCCATCCTCCTCTTTCTCCTCAAAAGTAGCTGCTAAGTTTGCTTTATCACTCAGGTCTTCTGCGTGTTCTGAATACTTTTTGCCCTCATCCTCTCCTTTGTAAATCTCCTTCAACCAGTAGTAACAATCTACATATGCGTCAAGCCATTTGCCTTCCGACTCTAATTTCACCCCCTCGCTCCTGGCCTTGTCAATAGTTTCCTTCACAAAAGGCATTGACAAAAGCTCTTTCTTTTGCTCCTTATCTGCAAAATCTACCGCCATAGTAATTGCAGAAAGAACCGATTGTAAATCATTCGAATCGTTAACGTCGTTCACATCAGAAACGTCGTTTACATCAGAGCTGACCTGGCCTGATTCAAATTCTTTAAGCTTATCTACCTGCTCAAGATAAGCTTTTTGACGGGATGATTGACGTTGCTTTTCTATCTGCTGATAAGCTTGAACTATTCGGCTCAATTGCCCAAACTGCTGCTTTTCCTGCTCCGATCCGCCGAAGGCGGACTCGGTCGATTCTATAAGCTGACCGGCACCCTTGAAATCTCCCTTGGAAATCAGATTGCAGACCTCAACAACTGCTCCTTCAGTCTCGATGGATACAGAATTCGACTCCTCAACGCTCTTGTTACCACCTAACAAGCCAAAAAGGGAAAAAGAATCGCCCTTTCCAGCCACTGATGCACTGCTGAATACAAAGCAGAAAAATATAATTGACGCAGAAAATAACAGGGCTGCTTTGCCTGAATTCTTACAGTTCCTTTTCTCTTGTAAAAACAACTTTCTGCTCCTTTGACAATGGGCTCAAAAATCTATATAAGCCAAAAATTAATAAAAAATTATTAAAAGTGATCCAAAACACAAATCTAAACCACTTCCCTGATACAGCTATGCCCAAAAACTCATCCGGCAGCAAAAAACTATAATCCCGAATTAACCGTCTAAACGTATATATAGCTCCGTCGGCAAATCAGTTCTCGATAATTAAATAAATCGATTCCGGAACGGACCTGCAAAAAACACCTGGAAAGCTGTCTTTCAAAGCGACTCCAACTCACCGAAGACAAAAATACAACAGAAAAACACTTTTGCGTCCGCGAGTCGGCTGATAAAAGTCAACTTTATTTACACTCTGCCGCCTTACCGGCACAGCCAAGGACGTGCAATTTACGCTTGACCATCTCTTTTATCGCTTCTCTGCCTGGTCCAAGATATTTACGGGGGTCAAATACAGCGGGCTGCTCGGCGAAAACCTGTCTTATCTTGGCGGTAAGAGCCATCCTGAGGTCTGTATCTATATTCACCTTGCAGATGCCCATTTTCGCCGCCTTGCTAATCGCCTCCTCCGGCACTCCCATTGCGTCGGGCATATCACCGCCGTACTTATTTATCAAATCCTTGAACTCCTTTAATACGCTGCTGGAACCATGCATAACCAGCGGGTAATCGGGCATCTTCTCGCTTATCTGCTCTATCACGTCAAAAGCAAGCTTCGGCTCGGTCTTGAATTTATAGGCGCCGTGACTGGTACCAACCGCAACTGCAAGTGAATCCACGCCGGTTTTTTCTACAAAATCAACCGCCTGGTCGGGATCCGTAAGATGGCTTTTAATCTCATCGGCACTTACACCAACAACATCTTCCTCGATACCGCCAAGCCGGCCCAACTCCGCCTCTACTACCACTCCGTGGTCATGAGCATACTCAACAACCTGGCTGGTAATTTTAACATTCTCTTCAAAGGGATGTTTCGAGGCATCTACCATTACCGAGCTAAACCCATCATCCACACACTGTTTGCAGATATCAAAGGTATCTCCATGGTCTAGATGCATCACAATCGGTATATCGGGGTTTTCTTTTACAGCCACATCTATTATCGCCTTAAGATAACTTATACTCGCGTATTCACGCGCACCGCGGGATATCTGCAAAATAAGCGGGGCTTTCTCTTTTCCTATCGCATTGATTATCCCCTGGGTAATCTCCATATTGTTGACGTTGAAAGCACCAATCGCATATCCTCCCTTGTATGCCATCTCAAACATTTTCTTAGTATCAACTAATGCCATAATGTTCTCCTTTACAAAAAAATTTCATCTAAGTAGTTCAAATAACTAAACCTTACAATACCAATTTTACTACCTTGCCGGTCCGCTAATCCCCATATAATCGCGCCCACCAATCGCAAGTTCAGGCACGCCCTGAGGCCATATACTAAATACTATTGCCGTTCTGTCAAGTGATTGGTCTGCACTAAATGTTAAAGCATAAAAAATTCGGTGATAACGCCTCATCAAAGTCATATCGCTGCGAACCGTTTTGGCATAGTCGAAATCATACTGGTTGGCTAAAATAAACGTATAACGAGGGTCGATTTTATAACTCATCGCAAAGACAAAAGCATTCGAACCTTTCTCCTGGCCTATCTGAATTCTCCTGAGATATCGACTGCCTATATAATAACTTAAATCAGGCCAGCGCATCCGAGATATACCTACATTAAGCTGCTGAACCGTGCTGCTCTGCATATCATAATACACATTGCTCAATATGCTCGTGGTGTCGCCGATACGCCAAAGATAATCAGCACTAAAATAATTCCGACGAGGACCATACATCGCAAACCTCCTGAATTCATCATCTAAATCGCCGTGAAAAATACCCGGAACTGAAAGCTCACGCAAAGGCACAAACGGTTTATTCCAGATAAACCTGTCAGGACCCGGTCCTGCATCAGAGGCGCCGACCGAATTATTAACCCAGGTAAAATCAATATCAAGATGCATCCAGTCAACAATTCGACGGCTGCCGGCCTGCCCTCTTTTAGTCTGAAGTCGCTGCGAGATACCAAAGTTCAAGACATCCCGCTGTTCTACGACCGAATCACTCTGGCCATAACCAACAACTGTTAGTTCCGGCTCAATAATGTGCCGCAGCTCATGCAAATCCCACAACCTGCTCTCGATGTCCGGATAAACCTTCCAATATTGAGTCTTCGCTCTCAGGCCCAATTCACCTATAAACACTTTATCCTCGCCGAATTCGCCTGTTGCCTGACCGTTCACCAGCGACCTGGTATATCCGCTGCGGTCATCGTAACCGAACGTCCCCGCTGTAAATGGGACAATCTGCATATTACCTGCCTTTAAAGGTGCATCAAGCTCCATTCGGTGAGATACGAACGAAAAGAAATCCTCATCAATATCAGTAGTGTGCTCATTACCTATACGCTGACGAAAACGACTAATTTGAGTATCACTATACAACGTAAAATTATCATCAAACAGCGAGCCGCCGGTTAAGTGAAATTCCGCTGTGGGAAGCTCCTCAAGCTTATCTGCAAAATCATTCAAACGCCACTTGGTCAAAAAAGAAACACCCCAGTTATCCTGGATTCTTTTAAGATGCAGATAGGTCTCGCGCTCTACGCCTGCATTAAACTCGCTGCGGTAATAACTTTCCATAAAGTGTTCATCTGACAAATAATTAAGCCCTGTTGTAAGCTGCCAGTTGTACGGAAGATACTGTCTATGCCGCCAGCTGAAACGTCCGCGAAACTCACGAGGCGGCTCAAGGTTCTCTCGTGTTCCGGTTCTGCCGAGGTCATCTTCACCTGTATCATGCACCATATAGCCGATAAGTCTGCCGAAATAATCCTGCCTGTTGTATTCAACTTCAACTCCCGCCCCCGGCCCGCGCCTTCCGTAATAATCAAGCGCCAACGTGCTGTCTGTCCCCTCCGGCTCGCGCAGCCCGAGAAGCCGGGACAAATACCACTGCGTCTCAAGTGATGTTCCAAAATCATTATCGTTTCCGATACGAACACTCTTGAGAGGAACATCAGGCCTTTGAAGGTTGCTGCGAACATAAGGCAGGTATAAAAGAGTCCTATCGTACACCTTAAAGCGGACATCACGCATCCTGGCATCATAGCTGCTGTCGGAAAGTTTTCCTTCCTGCTCGTCAATAGCCATGGTATCAGTTATAAGTACGCTCGAGGCCTCGAAGGATATTTGCGGCTTATGAAATTCACTGGTGGTAAGTGTTATATCTTTAGCTGCAAATTCATTTTCTGCAATCTGCCTGATTCTTGAAGCCCTGACATAAATCGGGACATTCCTGGATACATCAAAACTTCTTACCTGGGCATCTACAGCAAGTGCCTGTTTGTTTTGGAAATCGTAATACAACTCAACCGCCTGGATTGTTCGATTGCCTTCGGTCATTATAACGTCGCCGGAAAGATAAACCCCTTTTATTTTCTCACCGGGTAAAACATTACCGCCAACCGCAGCTTGTTGTTTTTGGTCAGGTTTTAGCGTTTCGCCCGGATAAAAAATAACCGCATTATCCGCCTGCAGCTCCAGGAGTCTGCCTTTTTCATCCTGTTTTTGCCAAATATAGAATCTTCCTATTATGGTTGCCACATCCAGGCCGTCCGGAGTCTGGGCAGATGTTCTTTCAATCTTCGGGGCAATATCGCCGGCGGGAGCTATGTTAATCGGGTACTCGATTTGCGGCTTCTTCATCTCAGCTTCAGCAGGTTTTGCTTTTTCTTCCGGCGGCTGCATTTGTTCTGCCTGTGGTGGTTGCGGCTCGTGCGGTTTCAGAGCAATCTGAAGTTCTCTTAATTCAGGTTCTACAACTCCCCTGCGTTCGGCGACATCAAAGGCCTGCTGTGCCCGGCTGTAAAGCTCCATCCCGCGAGGGTCCCGGGTTAGTTTTTTATCAGCGGTTACAAACACCTCGCCTTCAACATTAAATGCAAGCACCAGGGCATTGCCTTGATTGATTGAGCTCTGAGTTATCCTGGTGGTCTTTGCGCCTTCTCGAGCTGAAATATTATCTTCAAGGTAAACTTCTACATCATAATCCACGCTTACTTTGCCTTTGAATTCTGTGGTGACAGTTTGCAGTTTGACTACGGCTGAATCGGATGAGAATTGATTTGTTCCGAAAGACAAAGCAATTCCATCTGTAAAGACGAGAGCGAATTGGCCGGTGCTGATTTGATAGCTTATAACTTCCGGTGCAGTAAGGTTTAAATCCTGACCCATAAGGGCGTCGGCGTGCTGCTGGTTAAGACTCCATCCTGTAGTCTGAAGCGATAAAAATAAAAAAGACAATGCGAAAATAAGGAGGTTCTTGTTTTGCATACTTGCCTTTCAGTTTTAAGTAGAGTATATCCTTATACCAATACGGTTTTGCTGATTATAGTGATTTGAAAGCATAAAGCCAGTAAAAATCGGCACAGCAGCACTGATAATTGGAATTATTCAGTTTTTTTAAGTGTTGAATTTAAAGAGAGTTAGAGAAGGAATCGTCGGTTATGGGTAAAAAGGACTTTTCAAATTACCAAAACGAGGTGATAGGGAATTATTATAAGAATCTGGACGACATTATGCTGCGGAAACTGGGGGAGCTGGTAACAGAGCTTTACCTGGCTAAGAGCGAAAAAAGACGTGATAAGCTGTGGGAGAGGGCTAAAAAAGCGATGGAGAATCTGAAGGTTTCGCCGAGACTGATTGAGCATATAACAGGGGGAAAAGATGTAGAAATACTGGCGAAGAATCTGGAAGACTGGATGGCGGACAAGAGGAAAAAATAAATAGCGTAGAGCGTAGAGCGGATAGCGGCTGGCGTAAGCCGAGCCGTTGATGAGAGAAGGTGAACAGGAGAGCAGTTGAAAGTGGACAACGCAATGAGGATGGTTAGGATTTGTGTTTTGGTGGTCATTATGAGTACCTCTTGATTCGTATCTCTTGACTCGTGTCTCGTGAATTTGTTTTTGGGGCGAAAACGGTGCGGAGATGGGCGAAATATGTGGATTGTAGGGGTTATTTGAGTGATTAAATGCGCAAGTGTTAAAATAGGTAAGGGAAAAAGTCGGAAAAAGTCGGGAAAATTGGGTTCGATTGGCTTTGTTTTTGAAGGTGTTGCGAAGGGGAATATTGATGTAAGATTTTATTAACACAGAGGTTACGTTCATTTCGTCTTTTGGGAAATTGGGTTTGTTTTGCATAAAAAGTATATTTTTGATTGACCCTTTTTTCCTCCAAATCTTATTAGACACTGATTTACACGGGATTAACACCGATAATTTTTGCCATCCCGCACCAATTAGGCG
>JAUVVQ010000005.1 GCA_030604525.1 Phycisphaerae bacterium
GTATATGGCGTCGCCGTTGGCACTCCGGTCGCCCGTCGGGCTCCCTCCGTTCCAACGGCCTTAACCAGTGGCGATGAGTCCACCTTAAAAGAACCGGTTTTTTGTCTTGACAATGGGTAGGGGTATATTGAACGTGAATAAGGCTTGTCCACCGGTCTTGGAGTTTAACAATTCCCTGACCCACCGGCAGCATACTGAAATATTTTTTTTCATCAGTATCCAGCAGGCAAACTGCCGCAGCCTTGTTGATATCGGCTGGGTCTTTCTGGTTTAGAAAGATGCTTGTATAGGTATTACCCAATGCTGCAGATGAAAGCAGATGCGGGTGCTGATCGATGACAACAATTCCTATGCCAAGTTCCCTGCACTGCCGAAAAAGCATTTCGAGTATTGTTTCATTCGTAGTTTGCGAACGTTTGTGCAGAACGTGATGGGCTTCTTCAATAAATATAACCAATTTGAGTTTTTCACGTTCCGGCGAATTCAGTCTTACATAATACAGCCACAGGCATAATAAGGGTATGATGAACTTTTTACTTTCCTGGGCTAATGCGTCAAGTTCTATAACTGTGTTTTCGTGAAGCATTTTCTGGGCAAGCTGCTCCTGTGAAATCTGATCGTTTGATGATATATCGGCAAACTCAAGACTTTCCAGTGCCCGCATTGCCGTAACCTTCCAACCACCCATACGGCCTGTATCTGGAACTTTTTCAAGTTCTTTAATAATATCAGTAGCGGTTGGACAAAGATTGCCCTGATTGTATATGGAAACAATTGCTTTTCGCAGTATGCTTCTTGAGCCATCACCGAGAGTAAAAGCCTGACTCATAACATCAACAAGCTGATTGATGTATACGTTTGACTCAATGCCGGGCGGAACAACGAAGGGGTTAAATGGAAGTTTAATCAGACTTCTGCCGGGCGTGTAGATATTCAGTTTGTCTTTAAAATTTGGGATAAGGTGCCGAACAGTTCGTTTCCAGTCCATGAATACGAATGGTATTTTTCTTTCGATAAGCTGGCTTAGAATGTGAAATGTTACGTTGGTTTTCCCCGCACCGGATCGACCAAGAATAGCGGTGTTTTGTATGATTTCACCATAAGAAAGACCAAACGGCCATTTTTCTTTGTCGTAAAGAATTGTGCCTAAATTAATAGACCCTTTTGCTTTTTTTTCGGGCGGCAGTGACAGTAAAATCTTATTATGGAAGTCACCAAGAGATTGATAGGCTGTTGAAATAATCTGTTTTTCGATTAGTGATCTTAGGTCGGGTTCGGCTAGTTCCACTGATCGTATCCATTGGCCAACCTTATACGGCATAATAGGTTGCAGCTTTTTCGCGATTTTTTCGATATTCATATTTTAATAGCATTGTCACTTGGGCATAAAGCGAGAAGGCTTTATAAAAAATGAACTGAATAGATAAGTTTTGACAGTGGCGTGATTTAAGTTGCATTAAGTCAGGTTTTATGGTACAATTTTAGCGTTTTTAATGGTGGGAAAGATAATTTATGCTCCCCCCGTTAGTTCTTGTTTGTATTCAAAGGAATCTTTCAGGATATATTTCGATGAAACGTACAATATTATTTTTTTCAGTATTTTTTGTTCTTACAGGTATTACTTTTGCCAACACTTCTCCTGTGGTCAGCAACATTACTGTCTCTCAGCGAACTGATGGCAGTGGTATAGTAGATATTTACTATACTCTGTCCGATGCTGATAACGACCACTGCACCGTGAGCATTGAAGTCAGTGATGACGGTGGTAGCAGTTGGAATGTTATAGCTACATCTTTTTCTGCTGATAGTGATATAGGCGAAAACATCAGTTGTGGAAACAGGCATATCACTTGGAACAGCAAAGCCGATCTGCCAGGTGAGGTCGGGAACAATTACCGGATTAAAGTAACGGCGAATGATAATTCTGACTCACTTGGAATGACCTGGGTGTATATTGATGATGACACCGGCTTGTTAGGCTTTGGGCCTTTCCAAGGCTATATGAGTAAATACGAAACGACGAATGCTCAATTTTGCCAGTATCTTAATGATGCGTTGACTTCCGGTGATATAACGATTGGCCCCGATGGTATCGTTTACGGAGCAATCGGTTCAAACAGCGGAGTAGATTATATTAACGAGCCATATTTTAAAACATATCCATCCGCCTCTATATACAGCCAGATTTCTTACAGCGATGGAGTTTTTGACGTCCGTGATCGTGAAGGATTCGACATGAGTGATCATCCCGTCGTGGTAGTAAGTTGGTATGGAGTCATGGCGTTTGCAGACTATTATGGATATCGCTTGCCGCAGATTTGGGAATGGCAGTCTGTGGGTGATTTCGATGGTAGTTTTATTTACGGGTGCGGGCTAACAATTAACCGGGACATGGCAAATTATTTTGAATGGAACCCTCTTGGGCTGTCATCTTATCCTTATACAAGTCCTGTGGGAAATTACCCTGACTATGGCTATGGTCTGTGTGATATGGCGGGCAATGTTTTTGAATGGACAGGAACATATAAAACGTTGATGTCAGGGGGAACTGCAAGAATTTATCATGGCGGCGGGTGGGCATCTTATTCAAGCGATTGCAAGGTACTGTATGAAACTTCACCGTACTATGACGCCTTGTATGATTATCCTGACGCGATGTATAGCGATCTTGGTTTCCGGGTTGTTCGAGATTAACGATTGAAAGAGGTTGATATGATGAATGATGTAAAAATGGCAGTCTGTTTAATGGCAGTATTGTGCGGAACAGTCTTTGCCAACTCCTCTCCGACGGTCACCCAGGTCGTAGCGTCTGTCCGCGCCGATGGCAGTGGTATAGTTGATATTTACTACACTCTCAGCGATGCGGACAATGACCGGTGTACGGTTAATATAGCTGTCAGCGATGACGGTGGCAGCAGTTGGAATGTTACAATATCACCTTCGGCCTTTTCCGGTGATTTAACTAATGTTTACCCCGGAAACCGGCACATTATCTGGAACAGCAAAGCTGATCTGCCGGGTGTATTTGGAAGTAACTACCGTGTTAAGGTGATAGCCGATGACAGTATGGTCTGGGTTTATATCAATGACCCGGGAGTATCCGGACATGAGAGCTTTAACGGCTATATGAGCAAATATGAAACGACAAATGCTCAGTACTGCCAGTTTCTCAGTGCTGCCCTAGCTTCCGGAGACATTATCGTTGGTGCTAACAACATTATCTATGGTGCAAACGGCTCTAACAACGGGATAGATTTTATTGGTGAGGTGTATTTCAATACCTATGCAGCGGATTCAGATAGTCAGATTACTTACAACGGGGGCACTTTCAGTGTCCGTAGTTGCGATGGTTACGATATGAGCAATCATCCAGTCGTTGAGGTAAGCTGGTACGGAGCCACAGCGTTCTGCAACTATTATGGCTATAGACTTCCGACGGAATGGGAATGGCAGGCAGTAGCGGACTATGACGGCAGCTATACGTATGGCTGTGGAACAAGTATAGATCATAGCAAAGCGAATTATGACTACGATGACCCGCTTGGCCTGTCGTCCTGCGGTCCCCGTACGACTCCTGTTAACTATTACTCGTCTTACGGTTATGGGATGTGTGATATGGCAGGCAATGTCCAGGAGTGGACAGACAGTTATATTTATCATGAAGGCTATTACGTCCTCCGCGGTGGCTGCTGGTATTTTGGTGCCAACAATTGCTCTGTTTCATACCAGAACGCCGCCAACTCGGACTTCCCGTACTACTTCTTCGGATTCCGTGTTGTTCTGGACTTAAATTAAACTTTGCTCTTTTATACTTTT
The DNA here is from genome assembly GCA_030604525.1 of Phycisphaerae bacterium. Lineage (GTDB taxonomy): Bacteria > Planctomycetota > Phycisphaerae > Sedimentisphaerales > Anaerobacaceae > JAUVVQ01. The sequence goes on from JAUVVQ010000005.1 coordinate 3,817, forward strand.
ACCCATAGGGAAAAATAGTAACTTATAATTTAAGGAATTATGAAATGAATGGTATTAAAAAGGCAATTATTTGTCTGGTAATTCTGACAGGAATTTGCGGCAGTGCTTTTGCTGGCAGCGGTTCGGGGCTGTCGAATACTTTTACGATTGACAACCGCTTTGATTTTCCGGTGTATGACCTTGAGGATGACAGCTTACTCGGTTATATCGTGAATTTATGCGGTTCGGATGCTGATCCGGTGAATACGGCAACCGGGAACTTCTATCATGAAGAGATAGACCTTTCCATTGCAACACGGTCCATACCGCTTCAATTCAGTCGCTATTATAATAATAAAGACACCAAGGACGGATCTTTGGGGGTTGGCTGGACACATTCATATAATATAATTCTAACCGATGGACTCGGTGCAAGCGGGGATAAGGTTTCTGTCCGTTGGGGGGATGGCAGAACAGAATACTGGATAGAGGATGGCATGGGCGGCTATGACCCCAACATGCCTGGTTTGCATGACAAGCTCGAATTTGGTGGGAGCAGTTGGACGCTAACTAAAAAGAATCTGGATGTTTATAGCTTCGACAACAGCGGTAAGCTGCAAAGCATTGCAGATAAGAATAGCAATACTTTTACACTCTCCTATAGTCATCCTACGGATGCTAATCTTGTTACTTCTATAAGTGATCCTGCAAATAGAACTGTGACATTAGGCTATACAGGTGTTTTGCTGACCAGCCTTACTGATTTCAATTCAACTCCACGTACGATCAGTTACAGTTACACCGGCAACAAGCTAACACAGATAACCGATGCATTGGGTAATACGATTGACTACACCTATGATTCAAATGATTATCTGGCGGTTATCAATGACCAGAGGGATGTTAATACCGTTGCCAATGTATATGACGCCAATGGCAGGGTTACTCAGCAAACCGACGGCAACGGCAATATCACTACGTTTACCTATGGCACGGAAGGTGAGTTCAAGAAGACAACAATCACTTATCCCGACACCACAGAAGCAGATCATCTGCACTCAACCAATAACCTCCTGCTGCTGATTCGGTATCCGCAAGGTTCGGTTCATTATGCCTATAACGATGATATGAGCCGAACACAGATCATTGACCGTAATGGGAATGTAACGAATTTTGCCTATGACTCTCACGGAAATATCCTGACGACAGCCGACCCGAATGACCCCTGCGATCCGTATGACGGCGGCATTACAGTGGTCGAATATAGCGATTCCAATTTCCCTGACCTGCCTACAAAGAAAATAGATGCTCTTGGCAGAATGACCCTGTGGGAATATGACGTAAACGGTAATGTAGAAAGACAGGTCAATCCTGATGGTAACGACATAATCTGGACATACAACAGTTTCGGCCAGAAGCTTACCAAAACAGGTGAGAACAACAATACCACTACATATATCTATGATTCCAACGGCCTTTTGACTCAGGTAACCGATGCCACCGGTAAACACACATGGTTTGGCTATGATGAACTCTGGCGATTGACACAGGTAACTGATGGCAGGGGCAGTGGTGCCGGCGATGCAAGCCATACCACAACTACCGTCTATGACGCTGCTGACAGAGGAATTTCAGTTACTGGGCCTATCACCAGCCAAAGCTATGAATATAACCAGATTGGCAGCAGAACCAAGGTGACTAACGGCAGAGGCTACGAAACCCTCTACGAGTATGATAACAATAAGAACCTGACCAAGGCAGAACGTGTTATCCCTTCAGATGCAAACCAGGTAATTCAATACTGTTATGACGGGCTGGATCGTAAGATCACTATGACCGATCCGAAGGACAATGTTACGCAATATGAATATGGTACATTAGGTAGGATGACCAAAGAAATTAACCCAGAAGCTGATGAAGTAATTTATACCTATGATGCCCATGGAAATGTATTGAGCGTAACCGATGGCTCCGGTGTTACAACTACCTATGAATACGATCGTCTTTATCGAAAGATTCACCAGTCTGATGGGCTCGGCAATAGCTGGAGTTGGCAGTATGATAAGCTTAATAACTTGACAAGACATACCGATGCAGAGAGCAATGTAACACAATACAGCTATGACACCCTGAATCGACTTGTTTCAGTTACTGGCGCGGCAAATGACACAACCTCATATGAGTACGATGCAGTTGGCAATCTGACTCAGATAACAGATGCCAATTCCAAGATAATAGCTAAGAAATATTATGACGAGGTAAACAGGTTAATAAGAAAAGAGGATGGCCATGCCAATGCGTTTGAGTATTCATACGATGGGGCAGGCAATCTTATTTCAGTAACAGACCCGGATAGCCAGACAAAGACTCACGTCTATGATAATGAAAACAGACTGACCGAGGTTCATTATCCCGATGCTTCACAGGTAATTTACACTTACGACGATAACGGCAACCTTACTTCCATGACTGATTCAACTGGCACGACATCCTATACTTATGATGAGTTGGATAGACTTATCTCCAGCAATGATAGCTTCGGCAAGACTGTTCTGTACGATTATGATATTAGCGGTAACCGCACAGGCATTACATACCCAGCCGACTCGACAAAGCCAGCCAGGACAGTCAACTATACATATGATGCGGCCAATCGGCTTGACAAGATTGCCGACTGGGCGAGCAGGGTCTGGGATTATACGACAGACGGAGCTGGCAGAGTCACCGATGTAAACTATCCCAGCGGTGTAATAGAATCACGCACTTATGACACTGCAGCCATGCTATCTGGATTGTCATATGAAAAATCAGACACTACGCCTATTCTCAGCTTCAGCTACACAAGAGACTCTCAGGGCAACCCCACCGGTATAAATGAAGCCGGTACTTTACCGCCCGATCTGTCAGCCATGTTTGGAAAGACAGATTATACCTATGATATTGATAATCTGTTGACATTTACTACACCTGCAAGTTACGGCTATGACAATAAGGGGAATATGACCAGCAGATTTGATGGTGTTACAACTACTTTCACCTATGACTTTGAAAATCGTCTAATTTCTCAAAATACTGGCGGCAGTATCGTTCAGCATACTTATGACGGAATGGGTAATAGAATCGCTCGAAATGATAACGGGACAACTACCCGATACATCCTCGACCACGGCAGAGGCATGAGCTATGTTCTTTGCGAAACGGATGCCTCAGGTGAGATTACTGCTTATTATATCCATGGCCCGACAATAGTTGGTAGAATCGCAGCAGATGGTACTGCCCGCTACTATCATACTAACGCTATCGGCTCAATGGTAGCCTTGACCGATGATACCGAATCCATAACTGACCAGTATGCTTACACGCCTTTCGGCAAACCGGCAGGCAAGACAGGTTCAACAGCCAATCCATTTACCTATATCGGGAGTTTAGGCGTAATGGCCGAAGACGACGGCCTGTACTTTATGCGGGCAAGATTTTACGACCCCGATGCAGGAAGATTTCTTGGTAAAGATTCTGTAGAGGGATATTTGACCAAACCATCCTCTCTAATCAAATATCCTTATGCCTCAAATAATCCTCTTATGTACATTGATCCGGATGGTAGAGCCGTTGTAGGTATTCTTCCTGGATTTATGCCAGCAACAACACCAACAGTAACAGTAACTCCTGTTGTTGCTTTAAAACCTGTACCATGGTGGGCAAAAGTAGTGGATTTCCTTAAACAAGCTGCAATTGAATACATAAAATATCCCGGAGCACCATCTCCTGACTATGATCAAATAGTCAGAGAGCAAAAAATTGAATCGGGTGAAATTCCTCCAACATATTCTGAAAACTATATATATCTTTCTCTTGTTGAAAAAAATAATAACTCTAACGCTAATGTCCCTGCTTTCTACGACCCCAAACTTAATGTCTATTATGTCAACGGTCAGGCCAAGAAGATCAACTAACTCAACAGATAACTATGAAAAGGAAATAATAAAATGAAAAAGACCACAAATTTCAAGATCATCATGACCATCCTGCTTTTGGGTGCATCAGTCTGTTTTGCTACGCAATATCAATATGACAGCTTAAATCGTCTAAGCGAAGTAACTTATGCAGATGGTACAAAGATAACCTACAGTTATGATGTTTCAGGCAATCGCAGCCAGAAAGTTGTCTCTGCACTTTCAGACATTGACACCGATGGCTCTGTAGATTTCACTGACTTTGCAACCTTAGCTAACCAATGGCTTGACGTTCCAGGGATTCCATCAGCAGATATAGCACCTTGGCCAAATGTTGATAATATTGTTGACCATAAAGATTTGGCTAAACTTGCCGAACAATGGCTAATAGGTGCCGAGCCATAAAAATAATCGTTATTTTCAAATATCCAACTGATCATGTAGATTAATCAGTCCCAGCAGTTTATTCTCAAGAGACCGAGGTTTTTCCGTAAAGTTTCAGCCAGCTAAACTCCTGTAAAAAATTGCGAGACGGTTTTGTCAACTGATTTTCCGGTTTTTTCTAATTGGTCGAAACCTACATTGATTTATAAAGCCACAAAATATATAAACCAAATAATACTAAGAGGGCAATGGGGGGAGGTAATAACAAGAAATTGAAAGGCGTTGGGGGATGGTTGTTAGTTTTTGTTATACCATGGGCCATAGGAACTATCTGGAATATTTTTAATGTTGTTGAGGGCATATCTATTTTATCTGTCTATTCGATTAAGGATATAGGTACCAGCCTTATTTTAATTTTTTTGTACATAGTTTTAACTTCTATCTTAATTTTTCTTAAGATTGTTTGTTTAATTTTGATTTTTAAAAAGAAGCAGAAAGCTATAGATTGGGTTATCGTTACAATTGTCTATGGGGTATTAAATGCAATCTTTTTGGGTTATTTTATTGTTACCTTATCCAAATGGATACTTTCCGTATCAATGAATTTAGTATTTGGCATTATATGGATTCTTTACTTCAAAAAATCTCAAAGGGTCAAAAATACCCTGATAAAGTAGTTGTACGATTTTGAATCGGATCTACTTTTTCGCCGTACAGGTTGTATTCTAAACATCCAACTGTTCATGTTTATTAGTCAAGCTTAGCAATTTATCCTCAAGCCCCTGCGTCTTCTCCTCTAATCTCAGACTCAAATTCCGTCGTTCTTTTTCAATCTCGAAAAGTCTTTGTTTAAACTTCTCCTTCTCCGGGAAATGATAGGGAATATATCTTGGCTGACGTTGTTCTAACTGCTTTAGATCAGTGTCGACATAGCACTCTAAACGAAGCAGGTGGCGGAATTGCTCTTCATGCTTTTCTTTCAAACGTTTGATTTGATCGACCGTCAGGGCTATCTCCCTACGAACTATTGATGGGATTGATTTGTTCCATTGTTCTCGCTTCGGGACTGATGCTAAATGCTCCGCTTTCTCTTCTAAGGATTTTGTAAATTTTGACATACCCAACAACCAAGGAACGGCGATTTAATAGAATTGAACTGTATTGTTAGGCAGACATTTCGGATTGTATGAGCAGTTGTCGTAATTTATGTCCCAGTTCCGTAAGCTCGTATCTGGGGTGAGCTTTCTTCCTGACAAACACCTTTTGCGCAATACCCTTTTCCAGAAACAGTCTTACAACATCACGGATATTATTGGCGCTGATTTTTACATTCGGCTTGTAGATTCGTAAGGTTCGCTTTATCGCGGATGGCTGCATCGGCTCGGTAAGAATCCGAATTACGGCGGCCCTGTGGCGGTAGCATAGCCAGCCGTAAAGGGACCAGTTCACACTGGGTAAATCATATTCTTTGTACGGCAGGTTTTTATCCTGATGGAGTTGTTTTCGGCATTGTCTGCCGAGTTCTGTAATCCAATACAGCCTGCTGTTCATTGCCTCTGGATTGAGGCAGGTTAGTAGTCCTTTGGCTGTGAGTTTTGCGATCGTGTAACTACAGGTATCCATCGGTATCCCCGTTTTCCTGGCGATCTGCTTTGCCGTTAAAGGCTGATTCATAGCCATCAGGGTTTTCCCACGACTTTCTTCCTTCTTTATCCATTCGTATACATTGCTAGTCATTATGATAATGCACTAGCCGGCTAATGTCTTCTCCTTGCAGAGCAACTATGTGATCTGCATTGAGCCAATTGGTAATATTCGAACGACACCTCCCTTTTTAGTAAATGAACTGATTTGCTCTACGTTTTGTGCAAATCGTATTGTCACCACTCAACAGTAGTATCATTCAATAGTAGTAACAAATATGGCTTTAAATAACTTGTGATTGCTTAGGGATAAAAATAAAGCTCTTTCGGATAAAACGCTGTATTTCTGGATAAATATGAATCCGGGCTTGCCAAAAAAAGAAACTTCCAGGGGTATTTGCGTTGAAAGGTAAATCAGTTCAATCTTATTTAAAGCGGATTTTTACGTGTTAGTATGGAAAATAAAAAAAACTGTGCAAACTGCAGGCGTGAACTCGATGTCGGTGTCGACGCGATAAAAGTTGACGAAGGCGTGATCGGCGTGAAGGATTTTGTTCCTTTAGAGAAGACGCTGTTCTTTTGTTGCGAAAGATGCCTTAGTGATTACTTCGATATGCATGATTTGCCGAGCATGCCGCCGAGAATTCCTAAATAGATTCAATTCCAATAAATATTTTTTCTTTTTTGTGGGACTTAAGCGAGAATTGTCTATGGCTGGATTAAGTAGCAATAGCAGTTGCCTGCAGAGCTTGGCTATCAATTGCTAAGTGGCTTATCTTATCAAGTTGTTTTAACTTAGTAATATAGATTTGCATTAAGGCTTTTAATTCTTTCACTTCGTTTTTTTGACCCTCAATCCAAGTTTCATACCGTCGTTCCCTAGCTTTTGATTCTTTAAGCTCTTGCTGATACTTTTTCAAATCATTTTCGTACATTCTTCGTTTCGCCTTATGTTTATCCAATGCTAAATAAGTGACATAGCGATCTATAGCACTTGATGAGGGTTTATGTCCCATTCTTCCCTTTACTTCATCTATGCTCCAACCTTGTTTTAAAAGATGGCAGGCCATAGAGCTTCTCAAATCCTTGAGAGAAGGACGTTCTCCGTTTGGCTGACATTTTATTTTTGTTAGATTAATACATCTTCTAAATATCTGTTCAGCTTGTTTTTGTCCAAAATCAAATAAATAATCTTCTTCCTTGAAGGGAACTATTTCCCAATCACCTTTGATTTTCCTTCGAATCCCATTTTCATTGTGGATTCGTTGGAATTCCTTTCCATTAGGATTCGGGACAAATTTTCTTTTCCCCCGTTCAAAGTGTAAATCCAACAACTTTACAGTTTCTGGATAATTTGTAATCTCCGTTCTCGTGGTACGACTTCTTTTTATTTTATTTTTGGGAAGATTAATTAAATATTCAGGTTCATTTGTCTGCAGATTAATCATTCTATCGCAGTCTTTTTTTTGCAAATTTACGATTGTCATAACGTTCTCCCCGATATCCCAACTCAACTGGAGGAATAATTTATGAGAAAGTTTCATGGCAACCATGCGTATTTTGTCGAAATCTTCTTCTGAAAAAAACCTTACCTTCCCCTTGTTTTTTTCAGGTTTTGAAAATTCAAGGATTTCCTCAGCGTATTCATATTTTCCGATTATCTTAAAGAGTTTACCCTTGAATACCTTTGAATAATAAGAAGCTCTGTCCTCAAAGGGCTTGCCGTAAAAATTAAGGATTTTCCCGTCTTCAAGGTCTTCGTAAACTTTCTTAATTTCAGCTTTAGTGATTTCCTTAAGAGGTTTATATTTGAACCATTTTGTGACATTCTTGAACATACTAACATAATGGTAAAGTGTCTTATAGCACGCTTCATCCAATTCCCGTAGATTATTGATACTTTTTAGTTTCCTCTCTTGCCATACAAAATATTTCTTGAAGAGTGTCCTGTTTTCAGGATGCAACTTCTCGTCATCGAGAAAACTTTCTCGAAATATAGGATACCTTTTTTTAAAGCTCATATTCTTTTTACTGTTTGCATTTATTTAAACATTGAACTGATCTCCAAAAAGGTAACATTTCCACTCTATCCCCCCACCCGCAAGCGAACGGTTTAGTAACCTAAATTGGGGGATAAAATCCTCACCTTTTTAATAAGCTCAAAGCCAAATGCTTAGTTTATAATTTTTATGTCTGTTAAAAGAACTATTACTATTTATATGTTGCGCTGTTTCGCGGGGATGTTCGATGGATCAGTTCAAAATTTATAAAGGCATTCGATAAATAAAAAAACTTAGCGAAAATCCATTATGGACAACCGCTAAGTTTTGTGGCGCTAATTTACATCACCGACGCTGATTTCCGAAGCCAGTAAATTGACCTGGATATCAGGATCAACCGGCAGCAATCGCAAATACTTTGTGAATTGAGCGAGCATAAATCCTGCTGCAATGTTGGCACAGTAGATGGTTGTTTTTGCAGTACAGGGGCCTGTATGAGCTTCCTGGGCGGTGAATAGAGTATGGGGGTAGTGCTGGCGGCTTTGTTCATCGCAAGCAGTTATTACTCGCAGGACTTCTGCACTCATTCTGCCATCTACAAAGAAATTGGCCTTGTCTTTTATTGCATCCCAGATGAGTTTGCGAGTAGTTATGGAATCCACGCAGCAAAAAACACAGTTGCCCACAGGCGTTGTCCTTTTGAATCTGTCGAGAATAACTTCAACCTGCAGATCATAATTGATTTCTCTGACAAACTCGGCGGTTACATCAACCTTTGGTCTTTTAAGATTCTTTTGCAGGTAGCCCTGGCTTGCCAGGTTGCTGATTTCCACACTATCAAAATCAATCAACTGTAAATGCGGCACGCCAATCGCTGTTAATTGTATCGCTACTTGTCTTCCGATAGCGCCTACACCAATGACCGTTGCCTTGCAATCGAGTATTCTTTCACGCGGCACGATATCCGACTGTCGTGAATATCTTTCATTACTCATAGATCACCTCGCTTTCATCCCAGAAGTCGCTTCTTACAGACAGCTCTTCCATGAAAATCTCTCTTTCCATTGGTTCCATCGAATCGATTTCGCCGAGCAGATCATGGCTTGAAAAAACCGAAGTTTCTTCAAACACGTTTCCGCCGAACATTTCCAGTTCATCTTCCTGTTTTTTGGAATCCTTCTTAGACCTGCCGGTTAGCGAAAAAGTATGGTCCTCGATTACATTGGCTTTATACTGCTCTTTCCAGACTTCAAAGTCTGCGGCATCAAATTCATAGCTATAGTCAACACAAACAGGAATCTTCACTTCGCCGCCAGGGCCTGCATTGAACCTGAGTCTTGCAAAGGTGCTGCCGTTTTGGGCTACAATAAACATAATTGCCCAATCGCAACTGCCAAACACTCGGGCAAATGTTGATTCATCGGTGCCACTTGGTTCAGGCGAATCGCCGGGATGGGTATGCAGCCATAAACGGGCGAACTGTTCCGGTTGCCTGCCGGCTTCGACCTGATCTTCGAAAAAGTCGGCCACTGATTCATCTTCAAATGATATTGTAACGCAAGTAACTTTTTGCTTTACCAGGACAACATCTGTAACAAACAACAGGTCTTCAGCTTCGGTAATTCCAAAGCCGCCGATTTCATTATCCGTTACATCACGCATGAACAATAGCTTGGCCCACGCTGTCGGGCTGAACCGCAGGACTGGCCGTTGGTTCTGTTGATTCTTTTTTCTTTTCTTCATTTTGTTTATCCTTTCGTTCTTCTTGACATCTATTACATATTCCTTCTTCGGTGATACAATCCTTACAAACAGTCTCCTCGCATTCGGTGCAGGTAACAGTGCAACCCTGACATACCGGCTGTTCACAATCAGGACATTCAAAGCTGCATCCCAAACAGATCGTTGTGTCGCAAATTTGACAATACGTCGAACACTGCGAACAATAGTCGCGTTCACAATATTCACAGTAGTAGCACTCATCGCCTGCAACTGTATAACCGCAATCGTAACAGCAAACACCTTCCCATTCATCAAGGGACACATATGGACTGTCCGGGTTATAAGTCTGTAATATGTTTGCAACCATTGTAAAGAAATCGCAAAGTCTGCCCTGTTCGATGGCCTTACGTATCGCGACATGGCCGTCACCTTCACAAAGCTTTTCAGAGCTTACATGCGGATGGGTAACACAAGAATCAGATCCGGCAGGATTTGGCTCGAGTGCTATAACCCTGTAAGGGCTATCCGTGTAAAGTTTGCTTATCTTATTGAGGAGCAGTTTTATTTCAAATGGCCCGAGCGGAATATCTTCGAGTGTGATAGACTCAGTTATTACCGAGATCGTTTTTTCCTTCAAGTCGAATTGATATTCGCCGATATCCTGGTCTATCTGCGATAGCTCCGCGAAAATACAGGATAGTTTCGGCAGTTTGGTCTCGTCTGAACTTACAAGGTCTTTGAACCTTTGAAGGTGACATGAAAAGTCCGACAGGTTTCTGTTTACTCTTGTTCTGATTTTTTCAGCCGAACCGAACCAGCCTTTTTCGACAGCAACGTAAAAAAGATGTGAGTCTTTGGTCGCATCACGGCATTTACAACTTAAGTCTTCCAAACTGGCCTGAATCTTCTGCAACCTTGCTGTTTTAAGCTCATTTAGAGCATCTAAAAGCAGGTTTGACAGCTTTATGATATTTCTGTATTTTTTCATAACTTTTTCCTTGCGCAAAAAAAGGCCTCCGCCTACAATTGGAATATAAGCAGAGGCCTTATGGTTAATACTTGCTTTTACACGGTCTGCTGGTGAGTCAGCAGGCCGCTCCTTCGATTTTCACAGGTGTGATCGTAATTCGGTCCCCATCTTTCAAAACATATTCACGTGGGATCGGTTGACGATTCACTCGAATAAGGTAGTCGGCAGTTTGTTCACCTTGCATCTTACTTTTGAAAAACTTTTCAATAGTAGTACCTTCTTCAATCGAAACATAATCAGCAAATCCGGCTCCTAAATTGTTGATAAATAAAATTCTCATTTTGTTTTCCTTTCATTTTTCAGATTAAAATTTCTTGTTTAAAACATACAAATTACAGTGACACACAACCCGTCCGGGGCGGACTGCGCGCATAGAATCTGTCTTTTCGCATAACACTTCCTTTCGCTTGAGGGATTTTAGAGACTTGTACTTACGGCTGATTTGTTACAACGATGGGGTTGGACAAATGACAACTATCAGGTAGTTAGGTTATCGATGAAAACATCCGTCAGGGTAAATTCTTCAATTATCTCACTACCGCATTTCTTGCAGAGATAGTGCATGTGTATCGCTTCGATACCTAAAAAGTCTCTGCTGGCAAACTCCCGCTCATCAGAGCCAGCCCCGCATTTTGGACAATCATCGCTTACCACTGGTGCGGTTTTGAGAGCATCTTTCAGCATTGCGATTTCTTCTGCAAACCGCCGGGCCTGTTCGCCGCCGATATCCAACGTATCTAACATTTGCTGACAGACATCTCGCAGTTTTGTACTGGGTGTTTCGACAGGGTTATATTTGGCGATAGCATCTTTTGCCTGTTGCAATTCCTCAACATCCGCAAGGTTTATTTGGTTGTCTAATCGATAGAGCAAATCTGTCGTGTAAGATATTAATACTTTGCATGCTTCCAGCAAATCCGCCGCCGAACCGGTAATTCGCCTCGTTATCAATTCATCCGGAAAATCCGAAATACTGTGTAACGTAATTCGTGTTCTTACCCACTCATTGAGCGTGGTTTCCTGGATGCTCTTAATCTTCAGCCTGATACACCCGCTGATAAATTCAAACTCATCAGGGTTGTTGGTGTTATGGTCCTGCGGCTCATCACCATCATCATACCACCCACTGAAATAATCTCTGGCTATCTGCCAGGCCTGATTGATGTTTTCAGCAGCTAACAATTTGCTCTGAGAATATTCCTGCTCGCCGTTGTATTCGGTTGCTTGTGCTTCAAATAGCTTCATAATTCGCCTCACTTTCCTTTTAAAATTTGGATTTCTGTTTCAGTCTTTTAACCAACCAAGATCTCTTAAGAGCTTATCCATGATTGTTATTTCATTGGCAAACTGTCTCGACTGTTCACCGCCGACATCGATGCTTGTAATGACATCCCCCAGCCGGTCAATGATCTGGCTGCTGCTTAACAGTGTCATATTGAACTGCTGATACTCATGTTCCGGTGCTTCAATTGATTCATCTTTGACGTTTTCAAACTGAACATCATCACCGGCAATAAACTCCTGATAGGTACACCTGAACTTGCCGGTATTGTTCTTACGGAACTTTTGAACAACGAAGCCTGTTGTCACCTTGTTGAATTCCAGCAAATCTGTTAGATCAAGCTTTGTCTGTTTGCCGTCGGCATCCAAAACCATAAGGATCGGGTCAAAGGCATCTTTAGCCCGAATCATCTGCCAGGCGGTCTCGGCTGCCTTTCTTTCATCAGTAGCATTTACATCGATTGCATACACAATCCGAAACAAAGGTTCTTCTCCGGCATCCTTCGGCGGAGGGTTTATTCTGTAATCTTTGCTGCTCATTTCCGTCCCTCCTTCTTGAACATCTCCGGTGCAATTTCTTCCAATGTCTTGGGCTGGAAGTAAAGATCACGTTCAATTGGCAATCCCATCGGACCTCTGACCTCCTCAAGCTCGCTTAGTAAAAAGTAGCCAAATTCTTTTTCATGGCCGAAAACCAGACCAAAGAATTTGTAATCGACCTCATTCTGCGATTCATCTAATACAGGCTCGCCCTCAGTTGCCATCCATGTCCAATTTGAGCTCGGGGTGAAGTACTTCGTGAAAACAACCGCTTTGCCGCCTTTGCCATCTTGTGAATATAGAGGTGGCAGCTGCTCGCGGATTTCCTTTGTCAGCAGCTTCATGCCGCGGATTTTATTGTTGGTAATAACCTTTTTGGCACGCTCAACAGCTACAGTATTACCTGTTGTAATTGCACATTGTTTGGGTATGCCGCAGGCAGAAGCTACTCCATATAAGAAGTTGGCCATGTTTTCTGCCTGTTTTTTTCTATCAAGTGGGTCAGATTCGCAAGCAGGTATTGGTTGTGTCAGAATCTCAACCTGATCAGGTTCGAGTTCAACAACGACCCTTCCATTTTGGGCATACCATTCCCAATACGGATATGAGACATAATCTACAGGTTCTCTTCCTGCCGTCATGTCACCGACACTACCCTTTTGTGTTTGAGCAAAGCCATCCATGTATTTTGCCGCCACTTCCAAATCTGCTGATTCACCATCTCCACGAAGCCTTATTTTCGCTCCGCGGATGTCCCTGTGGAAGTTGCCTTCCAGGTCAAAAATAACTCTGTCTTTTATACCGGCAAATCTCATCCAACCGGCAACTTTGTTTGGGACTGAATTGTCCAAACACGCTTCAATTAAATACTCTGTTGGTCTCCAAGCCATTTTAATACCTCCAGTTCGTTAAAAAGTGATGGTACGCTTGCAATGTATAGAACGTGCCATCTGGTTAATTTGGTTGATTACTTTGAATTGAAAACTACAAAACAATGCTTACGTGGCAGTGGAATCCTTGTAGGGCGATTCGTATGATTTTACCGTTCCATTTTTGTATATGATCGTAATGGCCTCGTTGTCATCGAAGATTATCTGCTTCCAGTCCTTGACAACACCGTAAAGGCAGCTTCGTAGCTTTGACCGCAGATACTCAGCGGGACCGATAATTGTCGCCCAGAATTCCTCCATTTCCTGCTCGAAGTAATACAACTGCGTATCATAAGTATCACCATCCTCATTCCAGCCGCCAAGATGAAACCATATATCGGTTGAACTCAACTGATTTCTGGCTTCAAGCGTGACATACACATTCATACAGCACCAGCTTCTTTTCTCAGTAGGCTGTTCGAGTACCGCCATAAGTACATCAGACTTGAAAACCTTGCCATCACTTGTATGCACCGCTATTTGAAGTGAGTCAGTAGCAATAAGCGTTTCGCTCCAGATGCCTTGCTGGCCGAGTTCTTTGCCTACAGCTACCTCGACTTTATTTACAGTAGGCAAATTGGCCCAACTGTATCCATCATAAGCAGGCCGAATTCTTACAGGAACAAAAGGCTCTTTGAGTTTTCCGGTTGCAGCTAACAGATGTATATTAGCCTCGTCGGTCTCACAGCCATCTTCGCAATCCTTGCCCAGCCGGTAACAACTGCTCAGAGGCAAATCATCCGGCTTCGTCACCTCTATTGGCTCTACAACGTCATCGTAGAGCAACCCTATATCAAATACAGGCTCGGCCTCCGGCAGATCAATGCCAAGTTCCCTGGCACGTTCGTATTCCTTGAAAGGCAATTTATGTGCGCCTTGTTTCTGTATAAACCGGAATGCCTCGATCTCAATCGCAGCTTTAAGTTCCTCGAAAGCTTTGTTTTCGATAAGCTGTGTTCGTGCCGGAAGCATCAGACGGATACCTGTCGGATCCCCGGTCATATCCACCAGAAATGTAAGCTCCTGGTCACTTACCGGCGAATTTGTAAAGGAGATCACCTGGCCATGGAAGTTGACCAGAACATCGTTGGAATAGTAGCCGTGCCTGAAATGTGTATGCCATTTATTCAGGGTTTTCTTATGGCGTACTTCAACCTTGCAGCCCAGTGCAGGATAATTGGCAGCATCCTCAGAGCAAAACGATTCCTTGCTACATTGCTGCCCATCAACTGTAGCTGTCAGACCGCTGAAAACAGCATGCTTTTCAACAGTGCCGAATTCCCACGGTTCATCCTTGAACACAAGAATTGTACCTTTTATCGATTCGACGTTCTCCACAACCGCGACCGGCTCACCTGTCCAAGCCTTTTCGGTTATGCACACTTTCCTGTCTCCGCTGCAGATAGTAACTTCCCGCGGTGCCAGGCAAAAGACACCAACTCCTGCAGGATCTTCTGACTTCTCCGTTGCATCGTCCCAGTCCGAATCGCCGAGATGCAGCAATTTTGAAAAGTCCTCAATCCCACTGCCGTTGTCGCAAACAGTAATGAAACCGTCCTTGTTGATAATGTTTACATGCGTTGCACCCGCTCGTCTTGAATTTTGCAGGATTTCAATAATCCTACCGTCCATTGTACCAGTGAACAACCTACTGGCCTTTGTCAGCAGTCTTTCACTGACTTTCGCACAAATTGTTTCTTGCATAAAAACACCTCACTTTCTTGATTAAGATTGATAAAAAAAAGCACGCCTCTCGACCACAAGAGATGTGCCTACAGTTACATTGGTATTCCGAGGGTATTTCACATTCGGTTAGAGGTATTCCGCGGCAAAATCTGCCGGAAAACCATAATTTGAAAAACAGTTCCAACTAGAATTAGATTTTACTGATACTTTTCTTACAGCAGGTCATTTCCTAACCTTGTTGCTGTGTGTTTGAATCGCTGTTTTCGGAGTGTCAATTTTCAGCATATGTTTTTGGTAAACATATGGACGTCGTCAATGGTTCAAAAGCACTTAACGTGCTGATGCGATTTTTGCCAAAAGGCGTATTGTTGTTTTAAGTTATAGAATTGCTAAAAGAAATGCTTTTAAAACAAATCAACTGATTTGCTGGTTGAGTGAATCAGTTGTTTCTTTATAAAGCAAAATTACGGCTGATTAATGTGGAATTGGTTAAATTGTAATGTGTAACCTCGGCACAAAAAGATGTGCCGAAAAAAAAGCCGCCCGGCAGAATAATTGATCCGGGCGGCTTTAATTTTTTATGCGTATAAAACAGTTGAATTCTTTTAAACAGCGGATGCTTCATTTGTTGGTATGAATCAGAATTTGATTGTTCAGGAAGAAAGCCTGGCAAGTGTGATTGATGCGGTAAAAAAACTGATAGCGCAGTTAGATGAGAAAATTAATTGTGTTGTTAAAAAAACTGCCGGGCCTCAAGTACATTCGTCCAGTTCTCAAGGGGCCCCGAACCGTCAGACCCGGCAACACATGCTATAGCCATATTCAATATTCAATTTACGACTTACGTTTTCTAAGAAACAATCCGCCGAGCCCGACAAGTGCTAATGTTGCTGGCTCAGGAACTACATTTACAGGGATTTGTAAAGAAGTGGTTTCTGTGCCATCAGTAAGATAAAGTGTTGTCAAGTAGTTGCCAGAATCAGAGAAAACATGTTCGAGTGACAGTGTGCTTGTTTGAATTCCGCTTGTCCAAGTCGAAAGAGAAGGATATTTATCGTGAGGCACAGGTTCCTCATCAAAGGTAGCAGATCCGCTCTGGTCTGTCTGGCCATCACCGTCCCAGTCGATGTCATATGAGAAAAAAGGGTTGCCATAGTAGTCTCTGTCAACATACCTGGACCACCATGATGAGCTTTTATCTTCAAATTCTAGGCCAAGACTGACAGTTAGTCCTGTGGTTGCTGAACTTTGCAAATACGTTCTTGGAGCATAATTTCGCCAGAGAGATACTTGCGAAACAGCCGAAAGGGTCGCCACAATGCCTGAGCCGGTGTCAACCATCTCACTATGTCTCACTAAGTCAGCCAGATAGGCATTTCCCCCTGGTTCAGCCGGGCAATCCCATACTTGGGGCGATTGAAAATTCATCGTTGCTGTTATGCTTTCTAATGAAGAAAGTTCGCTGCTTTGCCAGTCTATGATCATTGAACCATCTTCGAGGTATTCAATCCCGTCGGAAGCACTACACCCAACAACTGTTCCGGTCAACCCCAAAGAATCGGAAGCAATGAAACTTGAATATCGTGTACTCGGACGAACTAAAGTGTAGCCGATAGTTGAATTAAAACTACAGTTATATTCGGTAATATCATAGGTTGCTCTGGCTGGCGAAATACCAATTCCGCTTACATCAGAAACCATACAGAGGGTTGTTAAGAGTATAAAATTAAATGCTAATAATTCTTTTTTCATCATCTCACTCTATTAAATTAAATTTGTCGTTTTCTAAAAATTAAACCGCCTAAACCCAGCAAGAACAATGTTGCCGGTTCCGGGATTGTTGCTAATTCAAAATTACCTACCCGAAAGGTTGTGTCTTGGCAGGAAGGGATATCTATTTCTATAAAGAATTTGTCAACTCCACTAGAGGGGACATCCAACATACCAGCCCAAATGATTTCTCTATCGATATAGGCAGCTATATATTCTCCTGAACTGTCTAAAAGCATAGCGACTTCGTGAGCGGTATCGCCCTTGGATACAGTATGTTGTACGCCATCAAGCATATCGTAAGTGCCTTCAGAATTTCTATATCCTATAGAAATATAGTTGTTCCTAATATTTCCCGGTTCAGGAAAAAATCCTATGTAAGCCTCTAAGTTGCTAGAAAGCTGCATGCCGATTACATTTTTGCCCCAACTCGTTAGGCTATAATCGTCAGTTTCCAAGGAAATATCTGCCCTTATTCCTCTTATATCTTCCTCTGGAACTGATGCATATTGGTAAAGTGATGCTCCCCATTGATACGTTGCCATAGAACGCAAATTCCATGCCCCGTCTCTGCTTGTTACCTCTACATTATATGTTGGAACACGGAAATCCCACTTGTTAAAGTTGCCACAATCATCATACATTGTCCAGATTGTTGCATTTGTTATCGGAGTCAATACTACCAGCAATAACAAAACGCATAGCGTAATCATTTTTCTCATTTATACGTTCCCTTCTGATTTTAAGTTGACTATTTTGTTATAAATACAACCGGTCTAAGGCCTTTTTAATTTCGGGCAGCATTACATCCGCATAAACCTGGGTTGTTGTAATTTTTGCGTGTCCCAGTTGTTTCTGTACAAGGCGAAGATTCCAGTTGCTCGCTTTTAACAAAAAGCACGCGTATGTGTGCCTCAGGCAGTGAATCGAATAATGCAGAGGCAGGTCTGCTCTTTGTGCACATCGCTTAAATGCTTTCTGTATAGCTCTGGTCGTCATGTGTCCTCCGGTATTGCTGGATAACAATAATGGCTGAGCGGCTTCTGTCGATTCGCCGATACTTTGTTTCCATGCCAGATATTCCTTACAATGCTGTTTGAATGGGCCGTTAAAAAAGACCCTTCTTTTTTTATTGCCTTTGCCGTTTTTTACCAGCAGCGACGGGAGCGTGTCATCTGTGCTGAGATCGTCGCAATTCAGTGCCACCATTTCCATTACCCGAAGGCCGGTTGCCAGGCCCAGATGGATAATAAAGTAATCCCTTACAGCGGTTTTCTTTTCCTTTGGATAGGCAGATTCCGCTCTGTTTTTGGCAACAGCCAGCAGTTTCTCCGCATCCTTCCTTGGCAGAAACTTCTTGGGATCAAGCTCCCAGGAATTTGATTTCATTCTTTTTCAGGCATCATGTCCTCCTTTCATATTTGGTGTGAAATATGAACTTATTTGACAAGGAAATATGGGCTTAAATACTTTTTGGATAAGGAGATACAACGACAAAGAGCGGGCTTTGTTTGGCGAAAAACTTCTTCGGGAAAAAGGCATGATTTGACAAATTTGAAACGCAAAATCGCTGAAAAAATGTTTTTATCGACGATTTTTTAGGAAAAAATTTTGAAATGACAATAAAAAAAGGTTCAGAAAACACACCTTATCTGAACCTTTGACTTTAATTGTAGCATATTTGCTTTTGGATTTCAAGCATTTCTTGACAATAACTGCTATCTAATTATAATTACTGGAACTTCCCGTTTTAGGGTAAATATGTTTTATGGCTGGAGATAACGCTGTATGTCAAAAAAACAGGACATTTTAACTATTGACGAGCTTTCCAAGTATCTGAAAATTCCTAAGTCTACTGTATACAAACTTTGTCAGGAAGGGAAGGTGCCAGGGCAAAAAGTTGGAAGACATTGGCGGTTCCACAAGGAAGTCATTGATAGTTGGATTAAAGAAGGTAGTTCTGCTTCTGGTAGCAATAAACGATAGCTCTAATTTTGAGTGAAATGATATGATTATATTTGTAGTGAGATTGATATGCCGAAGAGCTTAAAATACATCGATCTGTTTGCGGGGTGCGGCGGGCTATCGTTGGGACTATTCAATTCAAGTTGGCGAGGTATCTTTGCCATAGAAAAAGATGCTATGGCTTTTGAAACCTTAAACCACAATCTAGTTGAACAAAAGAACCATTTTGATTGGCCAGATTGGTTACCAAAGACATGTCATGATATAGATGAATTGTTGGAAGACTATCGTGAAAATCTTGAAGCCCTAAGCGGAGAGATAGATTTAGTTGTAGGTGGCCCACCTTGCCAGGGCTTTTCTATGGCTGGAAAGAGAAAAGAAAGTGATGCACGTAACAAACTAATTCACTCATATATTCAATTTGTTGATTATGTCAGACCTCGTGTAATATTATTTGAAAATGTAAAAGGCTTTACTCTAGGTTTTACCAAGAATGGCAAGCAGGGACAGCCATATTCAGATGTTGTCCTAAGTAGCTTAAAGGAGTTAGGGTATAGTGATGTTAGGGGTGAGTTAATAAATTTCGCTAAATTTGGAGTGCCCCAAAGAAGGGAGCGTTTTATTATAATAGGTACTCTTGATGGCAATGCAGACCACTTTTTTAGTAACTTATTGGCAAACCGGCAAAAGTTTTTGTCGGCAAAAAAATTAAAATCAAATATAGGTGTGAGATTAGCGATTTCGGATTTGAAAGAATCAAGTGGCTTAGTTGATTGTCCCGACACCCCAGGATTCAAATCAGGGCGATATATTTCTCCTAGAAATAATTATCAAAAATTACTTCGTAAATATGTCAATAAGACGGCCATTCCCGACAGCCACCGTTTTGTAAATCATCGTCCAAATACTATCGACATTTATAAAAACCTTTTGAGCCGGGCAGAACGAAATATATCTGTAAATGATGCTCTGAGGGAGGAACTTGGCATTAGTAAACGAAATGTAACCGTATTAGACAGCACAAAACCATCTCCAACATTGATGAGCATACCCGATGATTATGTCCATTACTGTGAACCAAGGGTGTTGACGGTTAGGGAATATGCCCGGATACAGTCTTTTCCTGATTGGTATAGATTTAAAGGCAATTATACAACCGGTGGAAAACGTAGAGCAAATGAGGTACCCCGTTATACCCAGGTTGGTAATGCAATTCCCCCGTTGTTTGCTGAACATGCCGGTAATATTCTAAAGGAGTTGTTAGATTAGATGGCAAAGCTTGATCCAAATAAATTTCGAGTTAGCTCAGCACTAAAAAATATCATTGGCAAAGAGTTAATTACCGATGATTTTATTGCAGTATTTGAATTAGTCAAAAATTCTTTTGATGCACATGCAGCACAAGTTGATATCTTTTTTGAAGGTATCCGTGGCGATAATACAAGGCTTATCATATGGGATGATGGCAAAGGAATGGATAGGGAGGATATAATAAAAAAATGGCTTTTTGTTGCCTATTCTGCAAAAAAAGAAGGGACGGAAGACTACAGGGATAAGATTAAATCCAAACTTATTCATGCAGGGTCTAAGGGAATTGGGCGTTTTTCCTGTGATAGGCTTGGTAGTAACCTTACTTTTTATACGAAGAGAAAGGGAGACAATGCAAAAATCAATAAGCTTGTAGTCGATTGGGCTGACTTTGAACAAGACTCGCAAGAAGAATTTATTAATATCAAGATTAAACATAGTTATGTCCAAGAAGCACCTTACGAAAACTTTAAACATGGTACGATATTGGAGATAACCGGATTACTGGAAAGATGGAATAGAGATAAACTTCTTACGCTAAGACATTCTCTTGAAAAATTAATTAATCCCAACCAGGAAAATGATCCGCATGGCTTCTCGATATATCTTAATGTTGAAGAGGAAGAAGAAAAAGACAGGGAAGAAAAAGCAAAGGGTGAGAAAAGAGATATTGTTAATGGTAGGATTGAAAATAAAATATTTGAAAATTTAGAAATTAAAACAACAAAAATCAACACAGTTATTTCTAAAGACGGCAAAACCATTACTACCCTCCTAGAAGATAGAGGGACCTTGATATATAAAGTTGTTGAAGAAAATTCTTACAAAGAACTACTTAAAAATATTAATATTTATCTTTTTGTGCTTAATCGTTCCGCCAAACTTAGTTTTTCAAAAAGGATGGGGATTCGTGCAGTTCAGTATGGTTCTATTTTCCTTTACAAGAATGGCTTTAGAATCTATCCATTCGGAGAACCAGGGCAAGATACACTTAAAATAGATCATCGTAAACAACAGGGGACAGCACGCTTTTTCGGCACACGTGATTTAATAGGACGAATAGAAATTAATGGGAATAACCCTTTGTTTCAGGAGACAAGTAGCAGGGACGGCGGTCTTATCCGCAACTCAGCCTATGAAGTCTTGGAGAAATTTTTTACTGAGTATGTGCTAAAGAGACTTGAAAAATTCGCTATTGGTGTAATCAAATGGGGTAATGATGGCGATTTGCTAGACCACGAGCAACTTAGCCCCGCAGAGATGAAGAAAAAAGTTTCCGATATCGTGTACCATCTAACGACATCTGAAAATATTATTGATTTCAACTACAATCCAAAACTTATTGATGTACTGCAGGATAGGACCGAGAGAAGCCTTAAGAAGATACTCGGCAACCTACAGCACATCGCGGAACAATCAGATAACCAGCTTGTTGCCAAAGAGATTAGGCGAGCTCAAAGACAATATAACTCTCTCTTAAAAGCTAAAGAGGAAGCTGAAAAAGGAGAACAAGCTGCAAAGGAAGAGACCAGAAAAGGAAAGGATGTTGTAAAACAAAAGGAAACTCAAAACTTATTTTTGAAGGCAGCTATACCCCATGACGTGAAGTTCCTGGATAATCTCTGTCACTCTATTGGAATGTACGCAGATGGTATGCATGATGACATCAGGGATATATTGTCAGAGGCAAAGAAAAAACAGATGAGTAGGAATGTCATCGTAGGTGCAATTAAAAATATAAGTTACCATTCGAATACAATCGCTTCGTTGGCCAAATTTGTATCAAGGGCTAAATTCAGGTTTGATTGTGCCAAGATGAGAAAGGACTTAATCCTCTTCATGAGAGAGCATTTGTTGAACGTCTCTTCGGAGATTTACAAAAAGGAGATACGGATCAAGTTTACCAGCGAGATTAAAGGAAAATTCGTTTGTGAATTCAGGCCAATAGAGATAACGATACTTCTCGATAACTTAATAAGTAACTCAATAAAAAAGAAGGCACGGAATTTTATCATTGATGTCATGTCTCTGACGCCCGGAATGTTGAAGGTTAGTTTTTCGGATGATGGTCAGGGTGTGCCCAGTTCGGTTCGTGATTGCCTTTTCGAGGAAGGTATAACCACAACAAGTGGTTCCGGTTTAGGGTTATTTCATGTGAAAGAGATAATCACCAGCATGAAGGGCAGCATACAGTTCAATCCTGATTACAAAGGTGGAGCTCAATTCGTAGCTACATTTAAGAGGAAACCATGAGTCTTAGTTATAGAATTCTCTGGATAGACGATAACCCTACAACCATCAGGAGTAAGGTAAATCAAATCAGAACTTTCTTAGAAAAACAAGGTTTTAGGCCAGTGATAGATGTAATCGAAAGCGGGAATAATATAGAAAGCCACCTGTTAGACCCGCTTTTGGATTTAATTGTCACTGATTATAGAATACATGATGATTTGAATGGAAAAGAGGTGGCTGAAGGAATCCGGGAATCAGATGTGATGGTTGATATTATCCTGTATTCTCAAGTCGCGGGTACGGATTTATACAAAGAGGTAGGTACTTTAGATGGTGTTTACATTTCAAACAGGCAAGGATTGGAAGACAAGATTAAGGAAGTTATTGAAATCACCATAAGAAGAACACAAAGAGTGAGCAGTATGCGGGGGATTGTAATTTCGGAAGCAATTGATATTGAGAATCAAATTGAAGATATCATCTTGTCTTATTACGACACCAGGGAAAAAGAACTGGCTAAGGTACTGTTAAGCGGCGATGGTTGCAATGATCTTGGCCCTAAAATACGGTTTCTCAATTCTACGCTGAAGGATATTATTGCATCTATAAAAAGTAGTGATCAAGCAACAGAGAAAAAGATGCAACAAAAGATAGAACTGCTACTTAGCACAGCCAAGAAACTTGAAAACGAAGTCTGCAAACCCAGAGATATGCTTGCTCACGTTGAGCATACGATCGACAACAACACAATATTTTTAAAAAGTCTAAAATCTGGGTATGAAGATATCAAGATAGATACGGGTTGTTGTCAAAAAATGAGGCAATCGTTTATGAAACACGCATCAAACCTTGAACAAATCAAAAGTTTTCTCTCCAAGTGGCATGAATATAAGAAAAAAGTACAAAAGAATTAATAAACTAAAAATAAAATGGTTTCAAACTCAGTTAGCCCATTGGTTCGAACTCAATAATCGCAAATTTCCCTGGCGCGAAGGAAATTGCTCAAAATACCAGTTAATAATAGCTGAGGTTTTGCTTCAAAGAACTAAAGCCGAAACAATCGCAACCTTCTTCCCCTTTTTCATTAAACAATACCCTTCTTGGAAATCATTGTCTTCTGTGAATAAAACAAAGTTAAAAAAAGACTTGAAACCAATCGGACTTTGGAAAAGAAGGTCTGATACTTTAAAGAGATTATCAACCGCGATGGCAAAACGTGGAGGGAGATTTCCAAGAACCAGGGGAGAAATTGAAGAATTACCGGGAGTTGGACAATACATTGCAAATGCAATTCTGATGTTCTGTCAAGATGAACCACAACCGTTACTCGATATGAATATGGCGAGAGTATTGGAAAGATTTTTCGGACAGCGTCAATTGGCTGATATACGTTATGATCCATATTTGCAAGAATTATCCCGAAGAGTTCTTCCCAAGAATCATGCGAAGGAATTTAACTGGGCAATCCTTGATTTTGCCTCCTTGATTTGTAAGGCCAGAAAACCTCTATGTTTGAAATGTCCCCTTAAAATCAGGTGCCAGTATTTCGACCATGATAAAGGAGTTGTGCTTGTCAAGCGGTCGTAGGGCCATCGCAAAACGGCTGAAATTCCAATGATTGCTTTTTGAGAAATGAATAAACCTGCAGGTGTCAGTGATCAAAAGTTGTCGTGCATATCAAACTCAATCAAAACACAACAGTGATGCCTTAAAATTTGATATATTGACGGATATTCTTTGTGTTAAGAAGTATGAAACTTAAAAATGAATCCGCAAAACTACGCAGCTTTTTTAAGCCGATAACCCATTATCCGTATTTGACGGAAAAAGTGTTGTTTAATATTACATAGAACTGTTTTGGGGTCACGTTCGGGTCTGGCTGGCTCGCGGATTAACTGCTCATTGATAGAGGGCGGTGCATTAAAGTCAAAAGTATCAAGTGTTTTTATTACAGGAAAGCGAGCGGGTTTTACTCGCCTTTCAGCAGTTCGTCAAAAGTACAGTTTATGGTTAGTTTTTGATTAGCTGGGCAATAATTGGCTTTTGTTTACATATCCTGTCCCTGAAATCTGCTTGCTAATATCCGATTTCGCTGGTATCATCTGGAAAAATTGTCTCTGTAATTCATTGGAGAGATAGCAATATGGCTGGGAATCCAAGGAAAGGAATTCGTAATGAACAACTTTGGTGATAAGGTCAGTTTTATATGGAGCGTAGCTGACTTGCTTCGCGGGCCGTATAAGCCAAATCAGTACAGGGACGTAATGTTGCCTCTCACCGTGCTGCGGCGTCTGGACTGTGTACTGGAACCGACTAAAGGCAAGGTGCTGGCCAAACTAAACGCCCTAAAAGGCGGCTCTGTCAAGAATATCGAGCCGATTCTTAACCGTGCTGCGGGGCAGCAATTTCACAATACCAGTTTGCTTGATTTTAACAAACTTAAAGGCGATCCCAATAATATCGCAGCTAACCTGGTTAGTTATACTAAAGGCTTTTCTTCAAAGGCACGCGAGGTAATAGAGTATTTCGATTTTGAGCCCCATATCGAGAAGCTGGACAATGCCAATCGCCTGTACTTGGTGGTTAAAAAATTTGCAGAAATCGACCTGCATCCTGATGTTGTTTCCAATACAGAGATGGGTTACATCTTTGAAGAGCTTATTCGCAAGTTTAACGAAGCAGCCAACGAGGAAGCCGGTGACCATTTCACCCCTCGTGAGGTCATCCGTCTTATGGTCAACCTGCTTTTTTCTCAGGATAATGCAATCCTGACCACAAAGGGTATCGTAAGAACTCTCTACGACCCTGCGTGTGGTACAGGTGGTATGTTGTCGGTTTCAGATGAATATCTTCGTGAGCTAAATCCAGATGCTCGACTCGAAGTTTACGGCCAGGAATATAATCGATTTGCATATGCAACCTGTGGCTCGGATATGATAATTAAAGGCCAAAGCCTTGAAAATATTAAATTCGGCGACACATTCGGCGATGGTAAAACCTCTGACGGTCTGCCACGTCATAAGTTTGATTATATGCTGGCAAATCCGCCATTTGGTGTTGAATGGAAGCCAGAGGCAGATGAGGTCAGAAAAGAATACGACCAGCAGGGTTTTACCGGCAGATTTGGGGCTGGAGTTCCCCGGATTAACGATGGGTCGTTCCTGTTCCTACAGCATATGATATCCAAAATAAAGCCTGTAAAAGATGGCGGCAGCCGTATTGGAATAGTATTCAATGGCTCACCTTTGTTTACCGGCGATGCGGGTTCTGGCGAATCAAATATTCGCCAATGGATTATAGAACATGATTGGCTTGAAGCCATAATCGCTATGCCCGACCAGTTGTTTTACAATACCGGCATATTTACATATATCTGGATAGTTACCAACCGCAAGGAGAAGAAACGTAGAGGTAAAATTCAGCTTATCAATGCTGTTGAGTTTTATCAGAAAATGCGAAAGAGCCTTGGCAACAAGCGTAATGAGATTGGCGACGGACAAAATGGACGACCGAACCACATTGCAGAAATTACTCGTATTTATGGCGAATTTAAGGAATCAAAATACAGCAAGATATTCAACAACGATGATTTTGGCTTTCGCAAAATAACTGTTGAAAGGCCGCTCAAGTTAAGCTTTCAGGCAACTGCTGAGCGCATTAAATCTCTAATGGAGACAAAAGCTTTTGTTAATCTGGCTAAGTCCAAAAGGAAAAAAGGTTCTAAGATAGCCTTGGCTGAAATAGAAGCAGGACAAAAGTTGCAGGCCGACATTCTTGAAGCTTTGAAAACGCTTGATGCCGACAAGATTTACAAAAACCGTGATGCTTTTGATAAAGACCTGGCTGTTGCGATGAAAGCTGCAGATATCAAGCTGCCTGCCCCAGTCAAAAAGGCGATTCTAAACACTCTTTGCGAACGGGACGAGACAGCTGATGTTTGCACAGACAAAAAAGGTAACCCTGAGCCGGATACCGAGCTTAGAGACTATGAAAATGTGCCGTTAAAGGAGGATATTTACGAATACTTCAAACGTGAAGTTCTGCAGCACGTACCCGATGCATGGATTGACGAGAGTAAGACCAAGGTTGGCTACGAGATACCTCTAAACCGGCACTTCTATGAATATACCCCGCCAAGACCACTTGCAGATATTGAGTCTGATATTAAGGCCCTCGAAGGAGACATCGTAAAAATGCTGGGGGAGGTGACAGGATGATAAGCCCGCTGGATGCAATTACAAAATTTTATTTAGAATCGCATCGATTCAATGGATATCCATTTGTAAATTTAAAGCAAGAACTCGGGATGAATTTTCACGACGCTTTTAATTTTGTAAGAGAGAATGTTAATAATGGAACTCTTACAGCTGTTTTTGGTGATATGCACCCAAATCCGCATATCAAAGCTTTTTCTGATGAGCCACAGAAAAATATTATAACTAAACTGAATCAGCATAAAGATAAAATGAATGAGAGTTTTAATGAATATTCAGCTAATGATCCTGATAACTCTGCTTACAGCAAAATAGGAAATTGTGCTATCAAATTTGCGACGGGCATAACAGTCTGCCTTTATCCCACGAGGTTACATCTTGAGAGTATTGTCAATCCAGATGGCTACAAAGATCGTCCTTATACCTATGAAATGGCACTGGGGGCAGGCCAGTTAGAGTTTCGCTACTTTGAATTAACTGTACTTGAATTTTATAGAAACGATCCCAGATATTACTATTGGTGTGATGACATTAATGGACGTATTTCTATACACGATGAACACTATCACGGCGAATCAATGGCGGAGAAAGACAAAGTTTTATTAGAGACATTTGGTTTTGCTTATGATAATGATACACATCGTGCAGTCACAACTTTAGTCTACTATATTTCCAAGTTATCACCAGAGCATCAGCAGGTATGGAAAAATCAGGAATTAGACTCCTCTAAATACAGACCGCATCCGGATTATTATCGTAACAATATCCTTGGAGACTGGGGCGAAAAGATTCCTATTTGCACAGCATTTTTGATGGAATTGAAAATCATAAATCAAATGTGTGTTGCGATGGGTAAACCAGCTTTGTTTCGTAAAGACTTTGATGGTGACGATAAACCACGTAATTTTTCTTTTCTCGTTAGACCTACTCATAAAGAGTATTATGATTTTGTTGGTCTTCTGGACAAAATGATGTCTGATAATGTTAATAAAAAGTTTTTTGAAAATGACATATCCTGTGAAGACGAGGAAACTCGCCCTGATGGCAAAATTGTAGTTAAACAAAAAGGGACAATCCAATTATTGAAGGAATGGATAAATAAATACTATCATCCTCAAGGTCAGAAGCCGATGGATGATATTTTCAAGGCGTTTCGTAAAGTAAGAAAGGAAAGGCAGCGTCCTGCCCATGCTATTGATGACGATAGATTCGATCAAAAATATTTCGCAGATCAGCGTCAGATTTTAAAAGAAGCTTATGGTGCAGTCAGGACCATACGTTTGGTTTTCGCCAATCATCCTGCTGTAAAGGCTGCAAAAATTGATATCCCTCAGAATCTTTTTGAAGGCAAAATATGGACTTGTTGATCTAACAGGAGAATAATATGGCAATATTAGACACGGCAAAAACAATAGCTGAACTTGCTAAAAAGGGTATGACTGTAGAGCTTCAGGAAAAGATTGTGGAGCTTAGAGAAGAAGTGATAGCTCTTAAAGAAGAAAACGTTCAATTGAGAGAGGAAAACCTACAATTAAAGCAACAACTTAATGGCTATGCTAAAGGCAACCTTTGCCCGAAATGCAAGAAAGATACATGGCAGCTTGAAGAAAGTAAACCGCATCCTATCATGCAAGATATGGGTATTATTTTGAGGACATATAAATGTTCGCAATGCGGTTTCTCTGAAGAATATGATTATACGCCGAAAGGTCATTAACAAAACCCCTAAAAGCCATGGAAACAAAGCATAAAAAATATGACAAATACAAACCTTCCGGCATTGAGTGGCTGGGTGAAGTGCCTGAGCATTGGGATGTTAAACGGCTCAAATATATGACTTCAATTAATGATGAGGCTTTGGCAGAATCAACACCATCTGATTACGAGATTCTATATGTTGACATTGGAAATGTTGATTCCGCTAAAGGAATTACAAAAAAAGAACTAATGGTCTTTGAAGAAGCTCCGTCAAGAGCAAGACGTATTGTTCAAAACGGTGATACGATAGTCTCTACTGTCCGCACCTATTTAAGAGCCATTGCCCCAATTGAAATCGCAGAAGACAACCTAATAGTATCAACGGGCTTTGCCGTTGTCAGACCAAGAGAGATCAACAGTAATTATCTTTCCTATGCTCTACGTTCACCCTATTTCGTAGAAACAGTTGTCTCTCGTTCTGTAGGAGTTAGCTACCCCGCGATTAATGCAAGTGATCTTGCTACTATTGAAATCACATTCCCCAACATCTCTGAACAAGAAGCCATCGCTGATTTTTTAGATCGCAGGATGTGTGAGATTGATGAGTTGATTGCCAAAAAGGAGCGGGTGATTGAATTACTCAGGGAAAAACGCACAGCCCTTATCAGCCATGCCGTTACCAAGGGCCTTAATCCAGATGCAAAAATGAGAGACTCTGGTATCGACTGGCTGGGAGATGTGCCGGAACATTGGGAACTAAAAAAACTAAAGTATCTTGTTAAAGAAAAGCTTAAGTATGGAGCAAACGAATCCGCTGAATTGGATGATCCGTTGTTGCCAAGATACATCCGAATTACTGACTTTGGAGATGATGGCAAACTTAGAGACGATACCTTTAAATCTTTACCGCAAGACAAGGCAAAGGAATATTTGCTTGGGGAAGGAGATATTTTATTTGCCAGAAGCGGAGCTACTGTTGGCAAAACGTTTCAATTTAAGAGTTATGATGGGATAGCTTGTTTTGCAGGCTATCTGATTAAAGCCAGTCCTGATAAGGATAAAATACTTTCTGATTTTGCGTATTACTACACAAAATCAAATGCCTATGACAATTGGAAAAACAGTATTTTTATTCAGGCTACCATCCAAAATATTGGAGCAGACAAGTACCAAACATTACTTGTTACACAACCCTCATTAAATGAACAAACAGAAATCACTGACTATCTTAACCGTGAGACAGCCAAGATTGACGCTTTGATGGCTAAAGTTACAGATGCAATAGAGAAGCTGAAAGAATACCGCACAGCATTGATCTCCGTAGCGGTGACGGGAAAGATATGTATTACAGAACAGAAGGTATCTGAACAGAAAAAACCGGCACGTCGGGCAACACCGGAGTTCAAGCGTACAGTTCTGGCAGCAGAGATTGTTTGCCAGATGCATACTGACAATACTTTCGGGCGGGTTAAGTTTCAGAAATGCTTGTATCTAACTGAACACATTTTACAGCTTTCTGAATTCAAAGGACATTATCATAGAGATGCAGCCGGGCCACTTGACAACAGACTGATGCACTCGGTAGAGGGGCAAATGAAGAGACTTAAATGGTTTGAAGCTCTCAATGTTGCAGGGCGAGTAATATATGTTCCCATGGAGAAGGTAGATGGATACAAACAGTATTTTCAAAGATATTGGGGCAACTTGAGGACAAGGGTTCAGGAATTAATTGAAATTCTGCGACCAATGAATACTGAGCAGGCGGAAATTGTTGCTACGCTGTTTGCCGCATGGAATGACCTCATTATAATCGGAAAGCCATTAGATGATTCAATAATCCTCGATGAAGTCCTTAATAAATGGCATCCCCAAAAAGCTGATATTACACGTGAAAGATGGTTAATTGCTCTTGATTGGATGAGAAACAAAGGCCTTGTCCCGCAAGGATATGGAGAGACCACGATAATGTAAAAGATAAAAATTTTTAAGGAAAGTCAATATGGCAAAAGAAATAACGGATATTGATATATTGCAGCAGTATTTGGAAGGTGTTATGGAGCGAAGTGAACATCATGCTGACGAAGTGAATGAGATTATTCTGGCATTGATTGGGGCAGTTATATGGAAGAAAAACAGCAGACCCATCAAAGTTAAAGAGTATGCTGGCGAACTCGCGAATGTTCTATGGTGGCACAGCAAAGGCGGTAATAAGTATGCCTTTAGATACAATCATGAACAAAAAAAGATAGAATTGAGGAAAGATACTTTCAAGGGTAATTTGGTTATGGCTTTTGACAACAATACCGAGATAGATGAAATTATTAATCTGTTCGGAACGCTGTAAATGACTGGTATCGTAACCGGGAAAATTGATGTAAGAGAGAATTAGAATGCTATTAGATGTTCATGGCAATCGAGTTAATAGAGATCCTCATCGAGAACAGTTCGATGCATGGCGTCACGGGATATCCAACGAAAATTTTCAGGCAATGGAAGATGCAATCAATGATTTTTGCGACCGAAATGATGAGTTTCGTTCAAGTTTTATGCCCGGGCAGGATGAGGCTATTGGAAGATTATTTCCTATTTTAACGGCTGCCTGCAATGGTAACGAGCAAGACGCTGGTTTATTTTTTGGAAATATCGTATGGCGAATTCTGGATGACAGACCCGAAGAATGGCGTTTTGCCCGATCTGAGCAAGATGAGGAAAATCCGCTTGGAATGTTTTACTGGCGAAGAAATAGCTGAGATTGATATAAGAATAATGATAATCCGTGAAAAGGAATTAAAATGATTGGTAAAATCAAAAGAGTTGGTTTACGGGAAGTTTGGAAACATGAAGCCTATGACTTTACCCAGTGGCTGGAAGATAATATTGATGTACTCAATGATGTAATAGATATCAATTTATCTAACGCTGAAAGAGAAAGAGCCGCGGGTACTTTCAGTGCGGACCTGGTAGCGGAAGACGAGAAAGGCAATCCAGTTGTCATAGAAAATCAACTCGAAAAGAGCAACCACGACCATTTGGGTAAACTTATCACGTATTTGACTGCTATAGGGGCTAAGGCGGGTATTTGGATAGTGGCTGATCCACGACCTGAGCATGTTAGTGCAATCTCCTGGCTTAATGAGTCAAGCTCCGCTTCGTTTTATCTATTGAAGGTAGAGGCAATTAAGATCGGTGAATCCAAACCGGCACCGCTGTTGACTTTGATTGTGGGCCCGAGTGAGGAAAGCCGTGAAGTGGGTAAGACAAAGAAAAACCTTGCCGAGCGTCACATATTACGAGAAAAGTGGTGGTCAGTCTTGCTGGATAATGCAAAAGCTAAAACAAAACTACATGCCAAGCGTTCTACAACAAAATATAACTACATTAACGCGAGTTCCGGTAAACGAGGCCTTGGTTATATGTACAGCGTTAACCAAAACAACACCACAGTAGAACTATATGTTGACAGAGGTGGGGATTCAAAAGAGGAAAATGAACGCATCTTCGACAACCTGAAACAGAATAAAGCTGAGATTGAATCAGCTTTTGGCGAAAAGCTTGAGTGGGAAAAACTGGAAACTAAACGAGCATGCAGAATTATCAAACGTTTTTCTCTTGGTGGATATAGGTCCGATGAAGAACAATGGCCGGGTATTCATGATAAGATGATAGATGCAATGATAAGATTAGAAAAGGCCCTCGGCCCATATATTAAAAAGATGAAAATTGGAGCGTAACCAATGGCCATAGATCACACAGAAAAAGCCTTTGAAACAGCAATTGAAGATTCTCTGTTAAACCAGGGCGGATACAGCAAAGCTGATCCCAAAAACTTTGACAAGTCTCGATGTTTAGACCCTACGGTATTAGTTCCATTTATTCAGGGGACTCAGCCTAAAGTATGGCAGGCTTTGGAAGATATTCACGGCGCCGACACAGATACGATTTTGCTGGATGACCTTGTAAAGGCGATGGATTCGCAGGGCAGTTTGAACGTTATCCGACACGGCTTTAAGTGCTTTGGCAAACTTGTGTGTGTCGCTTATTTTGCTCCGGCCCATAAGATGAATCCTGATATCCAACGACTATACGAAGCTAATCGGCTTACAGTTACCAGGCAGCTTAAATACAGTACGGCAAATGAAAACAGCCTCGATGTAGTGCTTAGCCTTAATGGGTTGCCGGTAATAACTGCCGAGTTGAAAAATCCCATTACCGGTCAGACCGTCGAGCACGCCAAACATCAGTATAAAAACGACCGTGACCCGAGAGAAAGGATATTCGAGTTTAAGAAACGGGCTCTTGTGCATTTCGCTGTTGATCCCGACCTGGTTTTTATGACAACAAGATTGAGTGGGAAAGCAACACACTTTTTGCCTTTTAACCTCGGTGATGGCACAGGAGCAGGCAATCCTCAACCCAAAGACCGTTCCAAGTACAAAACTTCGTATCTTTGGGAGTATGTCTGGGCGAGAGAGAGTTTTCTTGACATTCTGGGACGGTTTCTGCATCTACAGATTGAGGAAAAAAACATTGGCGCAAAGAAGATTCGCAAAGAAACTATGATTTTCCCGCGTTATCAGCAATTGGACGTGGTACGTAAGCTGGAGGCTGACGCCAGAGAAACCGGGGCCGGCAAAAACTACCTCATTGAGCATTCGGCTGGTAGCGGCAAGAGTAATTCAATTGCTTGGCTGGCGCATCGTCTGTCGAGTTTGCATGATGAGCAGGATAAAAGGATTTTTGATTCGGTTGTAGTAATTACTGACCGCCTTGTGCTTGACCAGCAATTGCAGAACACTATCTATCAATTTGAACACAAACAAGGCGTGGTTCAAAAAATAGATGAAGATTCAACACAGCTTGCAGACGCCTTAATGACCGGTACGCCAATTGTCATTACTACGCTTCAGAAATTTCCCTTTGTAACTGAGAAAGTCGGCACTCTGCCAGATCGCCGGTATGCTGTTATTATTGATGAAGCACACAGCAGCCAATCAGGTGAAAGTGCTACTGAACTTAAGGGCGTGTTAGCTTCTGAACACATTCGCCAACAGGCGCAAGCTGAGGCAGAAGAACTTGGGCTGCCCGATTATGAAGAGGAAATCCTGCGTACTATGGTAAAGCGAGGCAGGCAGCCAAACATCAGCTTTTTCGCGTTCACAGCGACCCCAAAATTTAAAACACTCAAGGTATTTGGTCAACCTGGTGCCGATGGCAAGCCGGAGCCATTTCATCTCTATAGTATGCGTCAGGCTATCGAAGAAGGGTTTATTCTTGATGTGTTGAAAAACTATACTACATATAAAACATATTACAGGCTCATCAAGTCAATTGAGGATGACCCCGAGGTTGATAAAAGAAAAGCGGCCCGGGCATTGGCCAGGTTTATGAGTCTGCATCCACATAACATTATCCAAAAGACCGAAGTTATAATTGAGCACTTCCGCCACTTCACACGCCATAAGATAGGTGGTAAGGCCAAGGCAATGGTTGTAACCAGTTCACGTTTACATGCCGTACGTTATAAAGAAGCTTTTGATAAGTATATTGCGGAAAAGGAATACGCGGATATTCACACGCTGGTAGCGTTCTCAGGTACAGTAGAAGATCCGGACGTTAAGGATAAGACTTACACCGAAGTTGGTATGAATCTGGGAATCAGGGAGAAAGAACTGCCGAAGCAATTCGCAACTGCCGAATATCAAGTTTTAATTGTGGCTGAGAAATACCAGACTGGATTCGACCAGCCATTGTTGCACACTATGTATGTAGATAAGCGTCTCTCCGGTATACAGGCAGTACAGACGCTTTCACGTTTGAACCGCACATGTCCTGGGAAAGAAGATACATTTGTGCTGGACTTTTACAATGATACGCAGGAGATTCTTGAGTCATTCCAGCCATATTACGAACAAACCTGTATTGGCGAAGACTCCGACCCTCGTCAGCTCTATGATATGCAAGCAAAAATGGATGAGCAACATATCTATTACCATGAAGACATTGAAGGCTTCTGCAGAGTATTCTTTAAAAACAAACTTATTCAATCACACAGCGACCATGCAATGATGAACTCTTTTCTCGACCCTGCGGCGGCAAGATTTTCAGATTTAGACGAGGATTCACAGGAAGAATTTAGAAGTCTTTTATACACGTATCGAAATCTCTATTCGTTCCTTTCACAGGTAATTCCCTACCAAGACAGTGATCTGGAAAAACTGTATACGTATATCAGATTCCTGATTCCTAAGTTACCCAGAAGGATGTCAGGGCCAAAATATAACTTTGACAATGAAATAGCACTAAAATACTACCGCCTTCAGAAAATTAGTGAAGGAACTATTCATTTAGAACCTGGTGCCGATACTGAGGTTAGCGGGCCAACTGCAGTGGGGACAAGTAGGGGCGAAAGTCCACAAGTGGAATTGTCTCAACTGATCGACATTATAAATGAACGGTTCGGAACAAACTTTAAACCTGCAGACCAGTTATTCTTTGACCAGACAAAAGAAGAAGCGGTTGCTAACGAAGATTTGAGACAGGTGGCTCATGCCAATCCCTATGAAGGATTCCATTTGGTTTTTCGGAAGGTACTTGAGGGGCTTTTCATTGACAGAATGGAACAGAATGAAGGTATCTTTGCAAAATTTATGAATGACCCCGAGTTCAAGACAAT
Source organism: Phycisphaerae bacterium (assembly GCA_030604525.1). Lineage (GTDB taxonomy): Bacteria > Planctomycetota > Phycisphaerae > Sedimentisphaerales > Anaerobacaceae > JAUVVQ01. Next base: position 38,824 of record JAUVVQ010000005.1, read on the forward strand.
TGTTGAGGATGGTCTTGGCCGACAGGTCTATGACCAGATTCGGTCGAAATGAAGTTCCAAGGTAAATAGTGCCAGTTTAACGCATGAAGCAAATTGATAAGAAAATCGACACCCACGGCGGCTGGCCGATAAAATAAAAATTGAACTTTTAACAAGATTAAATCTTATGGCACTCATAGCAAATTTAAGGCATTATCTTGGCGATGATCTAAGCCTGGTGAAAATTCCCGCACCCGCAGCAACATTAAGGGAGTTCATGGGCTGTTTGGTGGAAGCCGTTACCCTAAGAGACCCCGATGACGAAAATTATGTTACATCGCTAAAATGTCGGCATGGCTGTGATGGCGATATTATTGTTTTTTTTGACCCAAACGATCCTTCGCCTATCAAGTGGTCTTGCTTCTTCTGCAAAGATGAAGGTCAGCTTACCGGATGGGAAGGAACTGTCTGGGACAAAAGTTCCGGTCAGTAAGCACATGTGCTACAGAATCTCTCAGAGGTATTTTTGCCCATAAAATCTCGAACTGGTCTTGATGCAGTGTAACAGTCTATCTTTAAAAATCAGCTATTTACAAAACAAGTCGATTTTCTAGGCCGTCTTTGCTATAATGCTCCCCTCATTAGAATTTATAGGAGATGTTAATTATTATGAGGTGATGAAAGAATTATGAAAACTCGACCTTGGACAATGCTGTTAATGATGCTAGTAGGTTGGATGAATCGGCAGCAACAGGAAGTTATCGAATACTTAAAAGCTGAGAATGGCATACTCAGAGATGAATTATTAAAGGCAAAATATATGAAACTTATGAGGATGGCAAAAAAGATATTTTCAATTACACCGAGGTGTTCTATAATCGTAAACGAAGACATGCTTCGCTGGGCTATGTAAGCCCAGTCGTATATGAGGAAATGCATGAAATGAAACAGGGTCGGGCGGCATAATTGGCAAGTCAAGTGTCCGCCATCTGTTTGGCACCTCATTTTTGTGATTGTATAAACAACAAAAGGGTTGCAAGGTATGACAAAACACCACGAGTATTGGCAAACAGGTATTACCGAGTTGGATAAATTATTATTTGAAGGGCGTGGATTTAGAAGGGGAAGGGGATATATCATATCTGGACCTTCTCAATCAGGAAAAACTATCCTCGCAATGTGTTTAGTGAGAAATATAATCAAACAGGGTGGTGCAATCACATATATGACAATGGGTAGATCAGCAAAAGACCTTGTGGAATTGTATCAAGCATTCAATATAGATATTAATAACTATTTGGAGGCGATGTGTTTAGTAATCCTTGATTGGTCCACAATCAAAGCTGGTGGTAATATCAAGCGAACCAAAAGGGAATTGGAAAAATATCTTTCCAAGAAGGCTATTGCCAACATAAGATTTTGTACCGACCCATGCAGCAAAGAGGAGTTTATTGGCAAAATTAATGAAATTCATGAAGAAAAGGCGAGGTTTCATGGCAAGCCAGGAGTTGGAGTTGTAGATGCTATCTCCGAGCAAATAGTGCAACTGAGCAGGAAAGGACTTCCTGGGGCTATTGTTTCGGAAATATATTTAGCTGCCCGGCAGAGGTTCTCGATGGAAGAACCTGGTACCGCTTTCCATCTATTTTCACCATTGGAAGAACGTGTGGGCTGTGAATATTCAGTGCTCATAGAGGATCTACATCTCAATGAGGATGGAACAATAAACTTGGCACTTGAATTTAATGATGGAGGTGAAGTCAAAAATAGGAACATGTGGGTACGCTCTCTATATGGAGGCAAAGCTCCAAGTAAAAAACTTAATTTTGAAATCAATGTTGAAGACATAATTAGAATAATAGATCCTGTGAACCAGTCAAATGAAATGGAATGTATGCGAGTTAGTAATTTATCAAAATCTGCGCGGCTTATTGAAATCCATGAAATAGATGAATTTCAAAATATCAGAAGTATTTCTAAAGCCAACATAACGGAACGTGATATTGCTAATATCAGGTGCCTAGATGAAGCAAGAGAGTTAGAACGGTATATCCGAGATATTTTGAATGATTCAAATGTGACTCCTCATGGGCCTACGGAGATTGCGGATATCTTAACAACATGCGTTCATGTGAAAGGAGAAGGGAGAATCGCTGCTTTTATTTTAAAAGGAAAAAGTTATAAGAAGGTTACAAGCAGGGATGTAACTCATCAATTCGCCAAGGTTCGACAAATACAGGGTATTGGCCTAATGGTCCTAGTTGCAGTGGGACATATTCATGATGATGCAAAAAGAGATTTTTTTCAGGCTGCTCAAGATGCAGGATGTGACTATCTTATTATTGATACGAGGAATTGCTGGCGTCTATTAGTTGCCTATGGAAAAATCAGTCCATAAAACATCAAACTATAAAAAAATCTCAGCTAACAACAAAACCTTTATATATGTTGAAAGGAAAATTTTATTATGAGCAATGATAAAGAAATATTTGAAAAAATATATGAACAAGGAGCAGTCTGGACAGAATCCGAGCCACCTAAAGAATTGGTAAATTTAATTCAGAGTGGAAAAGTTAAACCATGCAAGGTTCTTGATGTTGGATGTGGCGAAGGATTCTATGCTATTTATTTGGCTTCAAAAGGTTTTGAGGTAACAGGAATAGACATATCAGAAAATGCTATAAAACTAGCAAAAGGAAATGCGGCGACACAAGGCGTAAAAATCAAATTTATGCCTCTTGATGTTGCAAATTTAGATAAAATAAATGACAAATTTGATTTTGTATTTGAATGGGCAATTTTGCATCATATAATCCCCGAGCAAAGACAAAAATATGTAGAGAACATTAAGGGGATTTTGAATAAAGATGGGAAGTATCTATCTGTTTGTTTTAATGATCAAAACCCTGACTTTGGACAGAAAGGCAAAAAATTAAGAATAATTCCTGAAGGTGCAAAAATGCCTGCTGGCACAAGATTATATTATTCATCCCTTGAAGAAATGAAAATCTTATTTGAAACACATTTTCGTACAATTGATTCCAAACTGATTAAGATGACAGCTGGTGGAAAAGAACATATTGGCAACTATTTTTTTATAGAAAAATACTAGCTTTTAAGTGGTTTGTAAATATGGTTAATGAGATTACATCAGAAGCATGAATTAATGGCGAACTGAAAATTTTATTTCCTTAATTGAAGTAAGTGGAATTAACACATCAGTGTACCCATACAAAATCATAAGCATAATAAAATAAAAAGAGTAATTCAACCAATATACAATTTACAAATATAGGCGTTTACATGAAAATAAAACCTTACACAATGCTGTTGGTGATGATGGCAGGATGGCTAAACAGACATCAGCAGGATGTGATTGAGTACCTCAAAGAAGAAAACAAGATTCTACGGGAAAAACTTGGTAACAAGCGAATACTTCTCAATGATAGTCAAAAAATGCATTTGTCTCGCTTGGGCAAGCGTTTAGGCAGAAAAGTATTAGAAGACGCCTGCTGTATATTTTCCCCAGACACAGTTCTCCGCTGGCATAGGTCCTTGGTTGCCCGGAAGTATGATGGATCAAAAAACCGTAAGCCCGGCAGAAAACGAATCACCTTGGAACTGGAACAACTCATCATCATGTTGGCCCGAAAGAATAAGACATGGGGTTCCCGTAGAATTAAGGGTGCGTTAAAGTATCTGGGCTACAAGATTTGCCATACTACGATTGATAACGTCCTTAAGCGGAATGGTTATGATCCCAGTCCAGACCGAGGTAGAAAAACAAGATGGTCGGAATTCCTGAAATCCCATTGGGAGTCCCTTGCAGCTATCGATTTTTTCACGGTCGAAATTTATACGTTGGCTGGCTTAACACGATATTATGTCCTTGTCTGTATTGATTATGCTACTCGTAAAGTTGAAATTGTAGGAATATCTCAGCAGCCATACGGTGATTGGATGAACCAAATGGCTCGCAATCTGACAGACCCATTTGAAGGATTTCTAAAGGGCAAGAAATACATTATCCACGATAGAGACCCTTTGTTCAGTAAAGAGTTTCGTCAGATATTGAAGTCCTCTGGGGTTAGACCAATCCGAACGCTCCCTATGTCACCTCATTTAAATTGTCTGATTGAAAGGTTCGTCCGGACCATAAAAAGTGAGTGTCTAAATCGGATGCTCATCTTCGGAGAACGTCATTTAGAATATTTGACCAATGAATTCGTTCAGCATTATCATAAAGAGCGAGCACATCAAGGTCTTGACAATGAAATCATCGAACCTCCTCCCCAGGGAACAGGAGAAATAGTCTGTCAGGAGCGGCTTGGCGGGCTGTTGAAATTCTACAGGAGGGCCGCTTAATGGGTAGGATGAGTAAATTTACATTACTCAGAGCAGGGATAGCAATATCTTCCTCGAAGATTTATCCTATAAAAGAAAAGCTTTTGGATTTTGAAAAAAAGCTTGATAAACTTCTTTACTACTTCACCCCACGGTGCTATCTGACCACAACCTTTTCAAAACGAAGCATCATTTTAAGTTATTCAAACACAAATCAGGTTAATCCGAGTCTTGAATCTGCAACAGAATTTGCAACAAGTTGGCGCCTTTAGGCTACTATTGCGGTACTGTTGCGATTCGGTCACCATCATAAGTCGTTATTTGACAGTTATTAATCGTTTATTCACAAGCACTTACAAAACCCCTGAACGGACTGAAAATCCGTGTGTCGGCGGTTCAGGGTAAAAAGCCAACGGTCGGATTCGAACCGACAACCCCTGGTTTACAAAACCAGAGCTCTACCATTGAGCTACGTTGGCGTAAGAGTTTTCTGTTTGAGCAACAAACAGGAAATGTCTTGACGTTAGCTATTGATGATTATAAATAGATGTGCAGGACAATCAAGGGCAAAAAACCGGTTGAAGGAAGTTGTGTTTAACGAGGCAGGCAAGCTTGATTTTAAAATGAAAGGGGAAGGAGAATGAATACCGGATAATGAAGGAGCGGTTCGTAGATGTACGAGGTGGTAGTTTGAAGGAATCGGTGGAAGAATTACTTTTTGATACAAAAGAGGCGACAAATTGAAGCTGTGCTGTTAGTGCGGCTGATTTTTCGAGTTTAGATTTCAGAGTATGAGGATGGGTTGTAGCTGAGGACTCGCCATAAGTCGAAGCCGGCCGGCACCTCGACGGTGGTTGCTCTATCGAAAATCATTGTGGGATTGCCGATGACACTCAGAGGTTCATCGGAATAGTTAATGATGGTACCGTTTATTTCTGCGTTTACGTTTCCAGAAAATTTTGCTCCGTTAACAGCGACGATACCGTCCAAGGTATTGAAGTTTCCTTCGAAGAAAGTGAAGAATGTAGGGGTAAGGATAGATGAGCCGGTTTCATCGCGGATAGCATCGAATTCGCTTCCGGCAGGACATGAACCGGTGGCGAAATTTCCGACGAATGTTATAGAGTTATACTCCTTGTAATCAGTATTTCCATCACCAACGATGATTCCATTTTGCTGAACGTTGCCGTCGAATTGTACTATATTCGGTGATTCAATAAGCAGGATTCCATTTATCGTGACGTTGCTTTCGAAGATGGGGTTTGTGCCGGCTTTTATAGTTGCGTTTGTAAGTATCATACTTTTTGTTGTATCGGTGGAGGCGTTGATAATGTCTCCTGTGGCGTATTGGGTAAATTGCTGTGTATCAGCAATAGGGAATTCGACGGGGTCGACACCTGTGAAAATGTGGTTATCGATAGCGGTTTGTCCCCAGTCTCCTGCTATTAGTACGTCGCCGTCGAAATCGACGCTGGCATTTGGATTGTAGATATTTATATCGCCGTCGAGGTTTATGTTTCCGCCTGCATAAAGAGCGACAAGGTCATTTGGGCATTCTATATAGATGTCACCTTCCCAGTTGTAGGTATCTCCTCTTATGGTGGGATTTCCCGGGAACCAGAGCGCTCCTTTAGTAGCCAGGCCGTAATTGAAGATGGGGAATTTATATGGGTCTATCTGGAAAGCGACTCTGATGTTTTTTTTGTAATCTCCGGCATAGCCGGTTATATCAGTTTTCAGGTTAGTAGGATTATTCGGGTCGATTTGCAGTTGAACTGAGAAATTTTGTTGCGTATTTGAATTTAGAGTTACTTGTTCAATAAAGCCGTTATCATCCAGGTTGATATTTGTGATTTGATTATCGGCTAAATCGGATTGCAAGTGGTCGATTATCGTATCGAAGTATTCAGAGGTAGGCGTGGAGCTTGGGAGCATAATGTGACTTAGCCAGAAGTGGATAATCTGTAGTCCGGATTCGGCTGAGGCCCTTGCATGATTTGCATTTCTCTGGTTTTGAGCGATTTTAAGGTTGGTATTACATATCGCCGCTACACCGACCGAGAGGGCGGAGAAGATTAGTATAAACATCAACGATATGATAAGGACAGAAGCTTTTGAATTTTTACGAAACTTCATTTTATTCCTCCTGATTGATTTTTCGTGAGAATATTTGCATATATCCAAAACGGCTTCTATGAAAAGTATAAAAAATAACGTGGACTACACCAAAAGTGACGTCTCAGTTTTTGAAATTTACAAGAGGGATAAAGTTTTGTTGTCAGAAGATGAAGTGTATTGCTGGTTTATTTTTCAGGGATTTTATTGGACCATAATAGAGATGGTTAAAAGGAGAGGAATAAAAACTTTTATCAAATTTAATTTTGCGCTCTGGTTATGAAGCAATTGCAAATTTCGGGATATTGGTTACAATGTTTTTATCTGCTGATTGTAAGGTCAGGGGTTTTTGAAGGTGGTTTTGAATTAAGGCCTGATTTTCTCGGAAACAGGTGCATTAAGGATATTTGGATGGCGGAAGCAGTTAGATTACAACGGTTCGGCGAGACGATGGATAGCGGGGTCATTGTGGATTGTAAAATTGCCCTCGGTGATGAAGTTGAAAAGGGGGATGTGATATTTGAGATAGAGACGGATAAGGTAACACTTGAGATTGAGTCAACGGGTTCAGGGTTTGTGAAAGCCGTTTTGGCGAAGCCGGAGCAGAGCGTATCGGTGGGGGATGCGTTAGTGCTATTGGGTAAGAAAGATGAGGAGGTTGCGCAGGATTTTATCGATTCTTTGAAGGCCGAAGCAGGAAAAGAGGAGCTGAAAAGTCAAACTTCACAATCAGTTCAGAGCGGGAAAGGTATGGCGGAGATAACGAGAGCAGATTTGAAGGAAAGTTCAGGGGATGAATCGGATGTAGGCGAGATAAGGCCCGGCGGTAAAGTCCGGCTTACGAAGATGCAGCAACTTACAGCCGAGCGCATGCTTGAATCGAAACGTCAGATACCCTGTTTTTATTTGAATGTTGAAGTGGATGTTACTGAGCTTGTTGCAGTTCGCAAGCGGCTGAATGAGAAGAGGGAAGCGAAAATTTCCTATAACGATTTTCTGATTAAAGCGGCTGCGATGGGCATTGAGAAGATTCCGATTATGAGCGGTCAGGTGGAGGATGAATTTATTCGGTTAGCGGATAGTATTAACGTTGGTCTGGCAGTATCTGGGCCGAGAGGTTTGGTGGTTCCGGTAGTAAAGGATGTACCCAAAAAGACTATAGAACAGATAGCTAAGCAGGCCGATGAGCTTATAGAAAAGGCAAAGGAAGGGAAATTAGAGCTTACTGATATTGAGGGAGCTTGTATAACCATCAGCAATCTGGGCGGTTTCGGCGTGGATTCGTTCATCCCCATAGTTATTCCGGGCCAGTGTAGTATAGTTGGTGTCGGCCACATAAGGGAGGTCTTCGAAGCGGAAAGAGAGGAAGAGTCGCATCGGAAAAAGATGACTATTAACCTTTCTGTGGACCATAAAGTTGCCAACGGTTCTCAGGCGTCTCAGTTTCTTGATTTTGTAAGGAGATTTCTGGAAGAGCCCGAAACTCTGCTGCAAAGTTAGGAGTCCGTCAAGATTAAGGTGTGGTTGGTTTTAATATTTTGAATTTTCCAAAGTAACCTTCTGGCTGACTGATGATATAATCTACGAATATGCCGAAATATTTTTTTACTTTTTCGAATTCCGGCAGCTTTGAGGTATCGAACAAATCCTGAGAAAACATCATTTTCGGGAAGGTTCCAGCAGTAGATGTCATGCCGAGTTTCATTGCGTTTTCGTCTTTATTTTTTGCGATTTCTGCACTTTTTTTCATCATTGCCCAGAAGGTTTGCATTGCAGTTCTGGTATTTTCCACACCAGAGAAGCCGGCGACTGAAGGCAGGGCGGACAAAGCATCTCTGAGCCATTTTGTCGAGGATATTGAAGTGTCATCTGAACTGTTAATGGTGCGGATAGCTTTTTCGATGACATTTTCCGTAGAGAAGATGAAGTGTGTATCGGTAACGGTAAAGGCGAATTTTGGGAATTGCAAAGGAGTTACATTTTCAGGTGTTGCCATTGGTGTTTTTCCCATCGGCAGGAAAGGTATGGCTGGTAGGTCAATGAGATAAATAGTATGGCCCAGGAGCTGGCGTTTCGCATCGGCGTTGTTCGGAGCGATTATATTCGAGTGCAGCAGCGACAGGGATTTTTCGAGTAGCTGCGGGTTTGCTGCTGAGAAGGCGACGAGAGTTTCTGTTCTGGCTGGTTGTGAGGCGTCGGCGTTTTCTTCGACACCTGAAGCGAAGACAATTTGTGAACCTAAGTGGCTGATAAAATCTTTTTTCAGCTCGAGGGTTGTCCGGCCTGCAGAGGGAGGAAGCGGTATTGGTGTGAAAAGTAAAGAAGCATATTGCGGGGAGAAGCTGGTCAGGATGTTTGTCAGCTCGTTGAATGCTTTGTTGATATCGAGATTCCAAAAAGAGACTGAAGAGAAAGACGAAGGGATGAAAGCGGGTGGTTCAAAAGTTGCAGATTCGGGTTCGAGCATCTTGCAGATACCTTTTTTTTCTCCATTGATTCTAAGCAGGGCATTCCCCTGCCAGGTATATTGCGGCCCTCTTGCGATACCGACAGAGCCGGAGAGGGAGGCGAGATTGTCCAGACCGAGACTTTCGATTGCAGTTTTGCTATCGGGTCTTTGTCGGAGGAGGATTTTGTAAATCTCTTTTAAGTTCAGGTACAGGTTGATATCCGGAAAGGTGGTTATTTGTTCGAGGCAGTTGTGATAATTTGTTTGGTCAGCTAATGTTGGGCTTGCTGCGCCCTGGCTGTGTGCGATGGCGAATTTGAGCAATTCGATGTCTTCAGAGCCGAGCAGAAAATCTTCGATGAAGCAATAATGGATAGGCGAAGAAAAGCCGTAGCCGAACCTTTCTCCTGCTGCGATGATTGTGTTAATCTCTACATCCCGAAATCGCTCTTGTTTTTTGTGTGCCCCCTTGTCGATTAGTTTGTTTACGGTTTCGTCAGCGGCCAGTTTTATTTTATCGATTTCACCGCCCCATTGAATCAGGAAGAAAGCCATAGGTTCACTTTCTTTTTCGGCTTTTTTGTTATGAACCAGGGCAAAAGAGATTCTTCCCTGGGGTAGGATTTTGTCCTCGAAGATAGTGGTTAAGATTTTGTTTTGTTTTTGTTTGATTTTGTTGAGCCATTTTTCTTTTGCATCGTCGATGAATTCGGCCATTGCCGGGTCTTTGTAGAGTTTGTACAGGTTTGTTTGCTGGAATTGCCCTTTGAGCTTGGTGAAATCCGCTGCATTTACCAACAATATAGTTTCAGTAGGGAGAAGCTTTTCCGTTTTCGGTAAAGGATTGGCTTTGGCGGTTGGTGTAAGGGCTGCAATTAGAATAAGTAGAGCAGTTTGCAAAAGGTTATTCATTTGTTTCCTTTTTTTGATTTGCTTATTGGCTTTTGGAATTTTATTTTTTCTTTTCTTTCAGGAAATTTGGTTTATTCGGATTTTTTCTTCTGTCCGGCTGGAGATATCTGAATCCCGTATTTGGATTGTCTTTGTCATATACGAAGGCGTCTCTGTTTTCGATAAAGTTTTTGACGTAGTTTACAGGTATAGCAAACCCGAGTCCTCCGTAGAAAATATATCCCATATTTGTAACGCCGATAACTTCTCCTGCGAGATTAAACAATGGCCCGCCGGAATTACCGGGATTGATATCTGCGTTGGTCTGGACGTAAACCAGTCCTTTAAAGGCGCGGTTGGTTGTGCTGATAACGCCGTTTGTAATAGTCCTTTCCAGGCCGAGGGGATTACCGATGGCGAAGGTCTTTTGACCTATCTGAATGTCCCGGATGTCCCCGAGATAAGCGAACTTGATTTTTTCGCTGCCGGGGTCTTCGAGTTTTAGCAAAGCTAAATCGATGAAAGGGTTGATTGCGACGATTTTTACTTTTTTGAATTTCTTCTTCTCGAAGCCGTCTTTTACTTTTTTGAACGCTGTTACTTCAATTTTTGTTTCTTTCTCTATGACGTGATAATTTGTTATCAGGAAACCTTGTTCGTTGATAAAAAATCCCGAGCCGGTTCCTGCGGGGCTTGAGATTTTCACGACGGCTTCTGAAAACCTTTTCACGCAGTTTTCGATAGTTGTTTTTTGAAGGTTTGCAGTTCGATATAACTGGTTGGTCGGATTGTTTGCGTGTGGCGCATCAGTTTGCCGGGCGGGCGTGTTAACGTCTGGCTGATTGGCCTCGGCGGTCTGTGCGGCTGTTTTGAGAGCATACTCATATTTTAGTATTTCGTTTTTCGGTATGCTTAAGATGTCTATGCCGATATCGAGGACTAATTTTTTTTCTTTTTCAGCAAGTATATCTCCGCTGAGGCGGTTTCCGTTTTTCAGGACGATGGTATCAGCCAGGGAAGGCGTGATGGATGCTATGAGCAAAAAGAAAAAGAAGTTCCTGATTTTTATACTTTTGTACATTTAGCTGCTCCCGAAACGGGTGGAATTATACTTTTTAAAGCCGGGTTAATTTTAGGATATTTTTGTTCTTTAAGCAAATAGAAAACGAGGAACTTTGTGGTTCTGCATTCCTCGGTTGATAATGAGCGTGAGGATAGCTGTTTGTTTTTTGTGATATTGCTTTTAAAGACCGGTGTATCGGCATTGTAGAATTTTGTTGCAAAGTGATTGTTATTATAGAAAAATGGTGGATTAAATAATTCAGCTTTTAAAGGGCGTCATTTTAAAATGGTTTTTACACTGCACAGGTATATATTTCGGGAGCTTTTTAAGGTATTTTTACTGACGGCAGTTGCACTTACCCTGATATTGAGTCTGGGCAGCATATTAAGGCCTGTTCAGGAATACGGAGTTGGTCCTCGGCAGATTGTCTATCTTATGGGGTATTTTCTTCCGATTATTCTGACCTTTGTTTTACCGATGGCTGCCCTTTTTGCATCGACGCTGGTTTATGGACGTTTTGCCAGCGATAATGAGCTTAATGCGTGCAGGGCCAGCGGCGTATGGACGCTGACACTGGTTTATCCCGGTGTGGCACTTGCGATTATCGTTGCGATAGCCAATTTGCTTTTAAGCTTTCATGTGATGCCGGAATTTGTCCATCGCGCGGAAAAAGCTTTGAAGGCGGATGCCAAGCAGATACTTTTTCGCAATATCCAAAGACGAGGATTTTATGAGCTTCCAGAAAGTCAATATCTTATTTATGCCGACCGTGCGAATCAGGAAACCAATATGCTTTCCGGTGTTATTGTTACGAAAGTGAAGGATAATCGAGTCAAGGAAATGATTATAGCCGAGAAAGCTAAAATTGATTTTGACCCTCACAAGAATTTCAACGAGGTTCGTATCACCGCTTATGACACTTATCAAATGGCTCCGGATAAACAAGGAGGGTTTTATATAAAGCGTGTTCCTATCAGGGCTTCGGTCCCTTCGCTGCTTGCTGATGATATAAAGTTCAAGAAGATAGAGGAGATGAAGCGGATTCGTGTTGATTTGATGAGATTTTATCCTATTGAGAAAATGGCCCGTGATGTATATGCCCAGTATGTCACGGAGTTACTTGCTCAGAGTATTTGTGGGAAGCTGAATTCAGAAGAGAAAGCATCATACGAATTACTTGGTGAGCCAAACTCGGTTAGTTTTACTGCTGATGAGTGTTCGCTGAAGGAGGAGGAACAGATTTTGCTCAATGGAAATGTTTTAGTCGCTGAATTCAATACGGACAGCAGGAAAACGACTCGCACCTTTACTGCCGATAGAGCGATACTTCATATAGAGGGCGACAAGCTGTCTCCTACTTTAACTCTTGACGTATATTCCCCGATGTGGCGGCGCGCTGACGGAGCGGAAGGGTATGCACAGCGCAGGATTATCAGAGGATTGCTTTTGCCGGTTGCGGTTACGAGGCATTTTCAAACGAGAGATGTTCTTGATTCGATTAGCCGGGACAAAATTTCCAAAGCGCTGGTAAACGGCCCCACCCCAGGGCTTAAAGATTTGCAAAGGAAACTAACTCAAAAGATAAGAATGACCTTAGCGGATATTAAGGCCGAGATGCATACTCGACTGGTTTTCGGAATTGGTTGTGTGCCGATGATACTTATAGGTATAGGACTTGGAGTTTTCCTTCGAGGCGGACATCCTCTTACCGCTTTTGGAGTGAGCTGTATTCCTGCTGCGCTGCTGATAGTGGGGGTGTTGGCTGGCAAGAATATCACGAAGAATTTAGGCTCGGAGGGTGTCTCTGGTGTTGTGGTGATGTGGTCTGCTTTCGCTTTTTTGGTTTTTTTAGTGTTGATAATATATCGGAAATTGCTGAAGAGTTAGTCAGCTGAGGCGGAATTATAAGGTTGATTTATGAAGATACTGGATAAATACGTAGCAAAGAACTTTTTAATCGGTTACCTGATTGCCTTTTGCGTTCTGATAGGGCTTCGGGTGGTGATTGATTTGTTTTTGAACCTTGATGAGTTTGCTGAGCATGCAAATTTGGGGACGGTAGCTGTTTTGAAGAATATCGTGGTTTTTTACGGCATTCGCTGCACACTGTATTTTCGTGATTTTGCCGGCGTGATAACAGTGGTAGCTGCGGTGTTTTCCTTAAGCAAGATGGTTCGCAGCGGCGAGCTGATAGCTGTAACCGCTTCCGGTGTTAGTCTAAAACGAGTCATCAGCCCTATAATTATTTTGGCACTGTTCTTGACGGTGCTACTGGTTGTTGACCAGGAATTTATTATTCCTCCGTTGAGCGATGAGCTTATGCGTAGCCAGGATTACATACCTGGAGATGAACAGTTTGACGTGCAGTTTATTATGGATGGTAAGGGGTCATTAATTCATTCGCCGAGATTTGACGTTAAGACATCTACATTTCATAATGTTGATATAATTACTCGTCGGCCAACGTCAAAAGAGGGGATATGGGTACCTGCCGGCTGGATATATGCCGAGAAAGCTGTCTTTGATAAGGGAAAAGGCGACTGGGACCTTGAGAATGGGCGATTTGTCGAGATGGCCGCTCGCAAAGGTTCCCTGCCGATATCTGAATATGAAAGCGACCTTACTCCTGAGCAGATTCCTATAAAACGTAGATCCAAATATAAATCGCTTTTGAGTTTCAGGCAGTTAGGCGAGCTTGCTCGTCAGGGGACGAAGCTTAACGACCTTGCAGAGCTTTACAGTCAGAAGCACTTTCGTATAACCGAGCCGATTATCAATCTTATTATGCTTTTGATATCGCTGCCTATACTTGTCTGTCGTGACCCGAGGGCGATGAAGTCGGCGATTGCCATCAGTTTTGGGGCGACGGCCGCCTGTCATATTACCGCATTTATTTGCAGAATGTTTGCCACCGAAGTTATCTTCGATAAAATCAGGCCGGAATTATGGGCGTGGATTCCGGTGATTATCTTTTTGCCGATTGCTTTTTTCGAAATCGATTCTATGAAGACCTGACGAGTCGGCTTTATTTGTTTATAATCTGAAAGTTTGTTGGTGCATCGGCCTGTAATTCCACCCAGATGACTAATTTTGGATTGCCGTCGGTGTTACGAGTTATGCCCTGACGGATGTCTTCATTCGGGATTTTTCTGCCGTTAATTTTCAGAGTGGCTTCGGCTTTGCCGCTTCCCCAGTTTTTGATTACAAAGCAGGGGTTGTAAATTGGTGATTCATCAGAGGCATCAATAGAGAAAGCTAACATTTGATTCTGAGCGCTTAAATGGTAGGCCCGTTCGGATTTTTGGTATCCCTGGGAGGTGCATCCTTTTGTATTTTCAATTTTCGGCGGACGATTCCAGGAGCGTGCCAGTGGAAGCAGTGTTTTAATCGGCTTGTTGGTAAAGCCGTAGATGGCTTTGTCTTTTGGTCCGACACCGCCTAATGCGGCGTGTCTTACTCGGCCGGTATCCAGGGCAAATCTGCCGTCATTGGGGATTTGTGAAACCGGCCAGTGGTTCCAGGGTCCGGCGAATAATGTATTTTCTGTTGCTCTTTCGCGATCGCCCCAGGCGCCGATACGTCCGCCTTCAGGGAAGATGACGACGACTTTGTAATCGGATTTAAGGTTTACTGTTTCTATGTTCGAGTCCTTCAGAGGATTGCGTGGGATGCCGTCTGACCAGTCCATTTTATAGGTTTGGCCTTTCATATTTGCGACGGTGACGGCCTGTGCACTGATGACGTCCTCTTCTTTTTTCCCCGGCGGGATAAAGAACTGCACGTCCTGCCATCCTGCAAGACCGTCATGATAAGTTACATAGCGGACTGCATAGCTGTCAGGATAAATTGTATGATATTCATCAGCCCAGCACCATTCGTTCGGGAAGTTATACATAATATCAATTGATGCATATCGCCAATGGATAACTACTCGTGCATCTGTATTTTCAATCATTCTAACGTGACTGTGGCGACACTGTTTGTCGGACATATGCTCGCTGCAGCCGTATTCGGTTCCGACTTCGCAACTCTGGTCGGACATCCAGTTGTTATTTTCGGTGACCCAGCCGGGGCCGTAATTGCTGCCACGCCAGTAGATGACACTTACCGGTTTTTTGTCGAATTTCACGACGATGTCCGGCCAATCGCTTGTTCTGAACATATTGTCCCAGAGGTCGTGGTATTTGAGCTTTGTGTAATAAGCTACGAAGTTTTTCGACGGTCCCGGCTCGCCTGGAAGAATCCGTTTTTGCAGGTCAGGGTTGTTGCGTGAGGAAACATCCGGTTTGAAGCTGTTGTAAGACCGTTTTATTTCGTCAGCGTTTAAAGAAACGTCGTATATTTGAACTTCGTCTATCAATCCTTCTATGCCGTATATTACCGGCTGACTGCCCTGCGGTGTCCTCCGAATTTTTTCAGAGACGTGATGAGTTGCCTTCCTGGGTGTATTATTCAAACCAATCAGGATGTCTGTCTTGGCGGGTGAGATATTTCCTTTACCGACCGAGAGCAGTCCCCGCTGGACACCGTCTATGTAGAGACATATTGTTCCGCTTGATTTATCATAGGTGCCTGCAATATGATACCACTTATAGAGGTCAAGCGATTGCGAAGATGTGATGACTTTCCATTTTCCGTCCAGACTTATCATAAACATCGGATGTCCCTGGTCGTCGACAGCCAGTGAATATCCTTTTCTTTCGCGTTCGCCCGAGGTAGATTGATGTACTACGGCAGCAGTGTTCCAGGGATATGCATCGAGTGCAACCCAGGCCTGGAGGGTCAGGTCGTTTTTGATTTCCGGCGTTTTGGGAGCGGGCAGAGAAACTTTTGAATGGTAACCGTCGAAGGCCAGGGCGGTGCCGGAGACGCCCTTTTCCCAGAGTGTTTTGTCTCCGCTGATAATGCAATCCGTCTTGCTTATATTTTCTTTGGTAATGTCACCTTTGAGTTCGATACCTTTATCAAATTTCCACCAGGCGATAGGTGCGCCAACGAGACCGGTTTTTACGGGGGAGCTTTTCGTTTCGACGGCTTCCTGAATATCTGTTAAAGCCGGCGGTGTAAAAGAAAGACGTTTGATTCCGTTTGGCTGTAATTGTAATGATTCGGTTGCGATGGACCAGATGTCGGTTTTTCCCGTGGCTTTTTTGATTTCCCGCGTTACCCTGCCTTCGGGAGTGATTGTAAATATTTCGTGGGCTGCGCCTGAGAATCCGACGTTATCGAGGTCGGGCATATAGCGCCAGTGCACGATGATTTTATCCGGCTTGCTTTCAATTAAGCGGACATAGGAATACAGGCATTTTGTGTCAATTTGCCGGTGTATAATTTCTTTAACCGGCCATTTTCCTTCCGTGGTTTTCCAGTACGGCAGGTAGCTTGTTTCTCTGCTGAAGACAAACTGGCTGTTTTCGCCTAAGTTTACAACGATGTCGGGATATTTGCCGGTTATCACGGTATCGTCTTCGGTGAAAAATCCTTTTTCTTCCCTTTCCTGCTCAAATACTCTTTCCGGCATTGGGATGTCATAGTCCAGCCTGGTATAGTATGCATAAAACGCTGCTGAATCCGCTTTTGAAATTGATGCTGGAATTAATAATGAGCACAGAAAAATTACAGCAAATAACACTTCTTGCATTTTCATTTCATTCACTCCTTCTAATAATTCACAGTTAATATTTTGGCCGAATTTATTATTTCGCAATCTTTTTCAAACTCAGAATTATACTTTATTATTTGTTTTTTAGAAGATTTTTTAATTCTTTATTTATTCTGACGGAGCACCATTTTTTTCCGCACATTGAGCAGTAATCGGCTGTGGGAAATTCTTCGGCTCCGATTTCCTTGCAGGCATCCTTGTGCATTCTTTCGGCGGTTTGCGGGTCGAGAGCTTCTTTGAGATGAGTTTTCCAGTCGAGGTTTGCCCTTGCGGTGCTCAGTTTTTTGTCTTTTTTGTCGGCGTTTTTCAAGCCCTTTGCTATATCAGCGGCGTGTGCGGCTATTTTGACGGCGATGACGCCGGCTCTGACATCATCGGAGTTAGGCAGTCCGAGGTGCTCTTTCGGGGTAACATAACAGAGGAATGAGGCCCCGTAGAAAGCGGCGGCGGTGCCGCCGATTGCAGAGGTTATATGGTCGTAGCCGGGGGCAATGTCGGTAACGACCGGGCCGAGGACGTAAAAGGGCGCTCCATTGCAGATTTTCTGCTGTATTTCGATGTTATATTGTATCTGGTCAAACGGGATATGTCCGGGTCCTTCGACCATAACCTGACAGCCCTTTTGCTGCGCTCTTTCAGTCAGCTCGCCGAGGGTATTAAGCTCTGCGATTTGCGCTTCGTCTGTTGCGTCGGCTATTGCACCCGGCCGAAGTCCGTCGCCAAGAGAGAAACAGATATCATACTTGGCCAGGATGCCGCAAAGCTCGTCGAACATTTCATAAAGCGGATTTTGTTTATTGTGATATAGCATCCATTTGGCGAGCAGTGCGCCGCCTCGGCTTACGATACCGCCTACTCGTCTCTCAAGCAGGGGCAGGTGTTCTTTCAGGACGCCTGCGTGGATGGTGAAGAAATCCACGCCCTGTTTTGCTTGTTTTTCGATAGTCTGGAGGATGCTTTTCCTATCGATATCTTCGACATTTCTTCCTTCTATTACCTGATAGATGGGGACCGTTCCGAATGGGAGAGGACAGTTTCCAAGCAGCTCGACTCTGGTTGCATCGAGATTAGCGCCGGTGCTTAGGTCCATAACGGCGTCGGCGCCTGCGTCGATGGCGGTTTGCATCTTTTCTATTTCTTCTTCGACCGAAGAGCTGATACTGCTGGTTCCGATGTTTGCATTTATCTTTGTTGTAAGCGCCTTGCCGATACCGATTGGTTTCAGGTTGGAGTTTAAGTGTATTTTATTTGCGGGTATTACGATATGGCCGGCAGCTACCTCGGCGCGTATAAATTCGGCGTTGAGATGTTCGGTTTCGGCGACCGATTTGATTTCGTTGGTGATTTTGCCGTTTTTTGCTTCTTGCAGTTGTGTTGACATTTTTATCTCAATTAAAAAATAGAAAAAGTTTTCGAGGGCAGCGAAATGAAGGGCTTGTGTATTTTTTATTACACTTCACTTCCCTACGCAGGTAACACCGCCTTTAATGCGGCTTCCTGATCAGGTTCCAAGGGTTTTTCTCAGGCCCGTTTTCAGCGAGCCACCCCTAGCAGACTGAATGTTATTATAGCTTATTAGTTTTTGCAGTCAAATATAAACCCCGTCAGAAAGCTCAGATGGGGCGATAAAGCCCACCCTCGCTACCTGTTTTTTACCCCGCCCAAAGGGCGAATCCTTCTTTCTAACGAGGCAAAGGGGATACATCTACCGGTCGTTATTTTGGACAAGCTTTGCTCAGGACTTTACAGCCGGTGAAGAGGAAGGAATTTAATACGGTCTGGTTGGTTTCGCTTTCAAATAATTTCCCGAATGGGTCATAGCTGTAGAAATTGTTCACATCCCCGGCTGTATCAATTACCTGCCGGACGCTTCCCAGCCGGTCGTGCAGGTAGAAGTATTTGTCGTTATCATAATCGCCATCATACTGGGCGATAATCTGACTATTTGCGTACATATAAGTCTTCCCTATAGAGTCATCCGCTGTGCCGAACAAACCATCCCCTCCCGGCTCTATTTCTAACAATATGGTCAGTAGCTTGCCGACGACATCGACAATATATTTATGTGTTATTTTTGGCTCTGTAAATCATACCATAGTATGTATCCATAATTTTTCACTTCATATTCGTCTCGGAATTTATCCAGAAGATACAGTTTCCCTGCTTCTTTAAAGGTATGTCGATAGCCGGGGTAATTCAGGAAATATCTAATTTCACAGTTTATCTTCGGATTCTTAGAATAATAAATCACATCTATTGTATCCCCTTTTGGTAAATCAGCGTAGTAAGGCTTCGGTCCCCAAACCATGCTATAATATGTCTTCTCCTCTTGGGTTTCAGGCTTTTTTGCTTTAAATTGATACATAAGTTTCCAGCCCAGTGGTGCATCTTCTGAATACCAGCTTTTGATAACCTCTCCTTCAATAATTTTACCTTTTTCTAATAACATGATAACATTTTCATCTTTTCTCATAATACTTGTGTCTGGAAAGGTACAACTATAAAGAGCGATAATTATCGTCGCAACTCCCACAACTCGGCCTGTCCAGACAATAAATATCTCATTAATAATCGGAATACTAAGGAAACTATTCGGATACTTCTTAATTTGCAAATTGCCAAGCCACCTTGAAAAAAGTAACCAAAAAATTCCCATAATAAAAGGGATGATCATAAATGAATCGAAAAAAAACATTATCTTTATCCTACATTAACTTATTATTACCAACAAAATCAAATGAGATACATCTGTTATTTTAAATGTCAAAACCCTTTATTGCTACAACTTCTATATCTTACTGTAAAACATCCAAATTTACATCTGTCATTAACATGAATTTTAATACAAACCGTGCCTCACCATAGGTGGTAGATTTATAAAAAGCTTCTGCTGCTGCCGTCCCCATAACTTCTTCGAAGGTCATACCCTCGATATGTGCTGGGTCCACATAAGTTTGCGTTTTGTGTATATGTGCCTCAACCGGTGAAGATATACCTACGCCAATATTAAACTTTATTCCCCTGTAAGGTTCTTCTTCACCTCCCCAAATAATTTCTGCACCAACGCCAAAAAAGCCAGAACTCACACCTGCTCCAAGACCCCAACCCAGACCGCGTAATTGAAATATATCAGAAGCGTTTGTTATGCCTATTTGGATGCCCATTGATGCCGATAAGGAACCGACACCATATTGTGATATGCCAATAACACCCCACTGTCCTTTGTCGTCCCAAACTATACCGGTTTGACCTGCAAGACTATAGCCAAGAGATGCCATAAAGCCACCGGTAATGTAATAAGCGTCGAGGCCTATAATATCAATCATATTTATAGGGTCATTTTGGCAGTACAGATACTTATGCAGTGTCATCGGCTCGGTGAATTTACCTGTTACCGGGTCGCGGCCGGTAAAACGCATAACTACCGGGTCATACATCCTCGCCCGCAGATAATACTGGCCAATTTCGGAATCAAACCACTGCCCGGTGAACATAAACGGATTGGTTACGGTCTCTTCTGTCTCGCTGTCAAATAATTTCCCGAATGGGTCATAGCTGTAAAAATTGTTCACATTCCCGGCTGTATCGATTACCTGCCGGACGCTTCCCAGCCGGTCGTGCAGGTAGAAGTATTTGGCGTCATCATAATCGCCATCATACTGGGCTATAATCTGACTATTTGCGTACATATAAGTCTTCCCTATAGAGTCATCCGCTGTGCCGAACAAACCATCCCCTCCCGGCTCTATTTCTAACAATATGGTCGGCAGTTTGCCGACGACATCGACGATATATTTCCTCTTTGTTGTCTGACCCGAAACGCTCGACTCTTTGTATATCCGGTTCCCGAACGCATCGTATTTTAAGTTAATGGTATTAGTAGAGTCATATGTTGCCTCTCTCAATTTATCATTCCAATTATACTCTAAATCCAAACCAGCCGCAACACCTTCTTTCATATTCCCATTTTCGTCGTAACCCAGCGAAAAGCTTTCTTCGCCCGCAGCGGTTCATCGACCTCTATCAATCTGCCGGTCGTTATTTTGGACAAGCTTTGCTCAGGACTTTACAGCCGGTTTTGGTTACTAACACGTCGTCCTCGATTCTGATACCGATTTGGGAGGGTATGTAAATACCCGGTTCGATGGTGAAGATCATACCGGTTTTTATTTTGGTTTTGGTTTTTTTGGATATGAATGGTTTTTCGTGGACTTCCAGTCCGAGCCCGTGTCCGGTGCCGTGTTTATATACGGGTAAATCATATCCGGCGATGATTCCCCTGGCGGCGGTATCGACATCTGAAAGTTCTACGCCCGGTTTTATTGAATTAATTGCAGCGGCTTGAGATTCTTTTACTGCCTGGTACACTTGCTTGAAGAGTGAGCTTGCTTTCCCGACTGCAAAACATCTTGTAATGTCACAACAGTAGCTTTTGAATTTGACACCGAAATCGATGAGGATGGTATCGTTTTTTTTCAGCGTCCTTTTCCCCGGCTGGTGGTGAGGTCTGGAGCCGTTTGGGCCGAAAGCTGCGATGGTCTCGAAACAATTTTTGGCGCCGAGTTTTCTTATCTCGAAGTCGAGTCTGCCTGCGAACTGGTTTTCGGTTATATTCGGCTTGAAATATTTCTTGGTTTCGTTAAGTGCTTTTGCAGCAATTTCTGCTGCTGCTTCGATATGTTTTATTTCCTGTTTGTCTTTGATGGTGCGTATGTTTTCGATGAGGTCGGCTTCGGTTTTTATTTTCGCTTTGATATTATTTTTTAATCTTCGAAATACTCCGAGCTTGACGGCGATTTCCAGGCCGGCGGTTTTGACGGATTTACCGGAATTTATAATCTTGGCGGCAGCTTCAGGGAGGGATTTCTTCCGTTCGATTATTTTGCAGGCGGGACACTGTTTTTGCGCCTGTTCGGTATATCGGCTGTCCGTCAAGAGGTAAGCGCTTCTTTCAGTAATTATTACCCAGCTATCATCGCCTGTAAAGCCGGTTAAGTAGGTTATATTTGCCGGTTGTGTGACGAGCAGGCAGTTCAAATTCTTTTTGTCGAGCTTTTGCCGAAGCAGCTTTAGCCGGGTTTTTATAGTTTGCTCTTTGGGCATTATACCGAGTCCTTTAAAAAGTCTTATTAAACTTATTAACCCTGCAGCTGCAAAAGATAAAGGAATTTTTTGTTAGAAATTCTTGAATTTGTCTTAGTATCGTTCATATTTTTTTAGGCGAGCAGTAACTTTTTTGCCGGTATTTTCTGCGGTAGGGATTTTTTAGGCCCTGTCTTAGGTTTATGTGTTCGGCTGTCTTTTTTTATATCTTGTCCTGGGGGTTTTCTCCTGTTAGAATACCTGTTTTTGAAAATTAAAAGCAGGAAACAGGTTTATGATATTACCAATCCGAACAAGTATTCGCCCCTGGCGGACGCCATATGCGAATTATAGCTTGATAGTTATTAATGTGTTGATATTTTTTTTGACCTACGGCCCTCACTCTACGATGGTGCCCGGGTATGGTATCGTAAAAGAGCCGCTTAGAGAGTGGGCAAGTCAATTTATGCTGCACCCGTCTGACCCGACGCTCTGGCAGTTCGTGAGTTATGCGTTCCTCCACGGCGGTCTTTTGCATATTGGCGGGAACATGTTTTTCTTATATTTATTCGGCAACAATGTGAACGACAGGTTAGGTCATCTGAATTACATTTTACTTTATCTTGCCGGTGCGGTTTTCAGCGCTTTGGGTCATATCGCTATCGGCAGTTTGTTTGGCTCGGAGGGTTTGAGTGCCCCCCTTTTGGGTGCCAGCGGTGCGGTTGCTGCAGTAATAGGTGCGTATCTTGTTCTCTTTCCCCAGACAGTTATTACCGTTGCTTACTGGTTTATCTTTATCGGCACTATAGATGTACCGGCTCTCTATTTCATCGCATTTAAGCTGATTGTGATTGATAATATACTAACGAGATATGCATCTAATATCGGCTATGACGCTCACCTTGCGGGCTATGCCTTTGGCGCTTCTGCTATGCTTTTAATGCTTGGGACGGGATTGCTTTCGAGCAGCGGTTATGATTTGTGGGCTATGCTAAGGCAATGGAATCGTCGTCGGCAATATCGGGATGTTGTCTCCGACGGCTATAATCCCTTCAGCGGCAGGACGGCTTCCAAGCATGTCAAAGCCAAAGAGGTTAAAGAAAGTCCCGAAGAGAAAGCACATACGGAGAAAGTAAAAAAGCTTCGTATGGAAATAGCCGACTGTATTGCCCAGCGCAACTTATCCGCCGCTGCTCGGGCTTATCTGGAGCTGATAGATACGGATGCCAGGCAGGTAATACCAAGGCAGTATCTGCTCGATATATCCAATCAGCTTGCCAGTGAAAATAAATATGAAGAGGCGGCACAGGCCTATGAGCAGTTTCTCGAGCATTACCGCAACTATGAATATTCCGAACAGGTGGAATTGATGTTAGGCATCATTTATTCTCGTTACCTGCACAAACAGGAGTCAGCTATCCGGTATCTTGCCAGGGCAGTTGAAAAGCTTTCTGACCCGATGCAGATAAAGATGTGCAAGGACGAGCTTTCTAAATTGAGAGGGTAAGGATGTTTTCTTCAATTACGCCGGTTTTGCCACTGTAAAAGCTGCTGGATTTTGCGGATTGCCGGTGCTTTGCTGTGATAAAAGGGTTGACAACTTTCCATACTACCGCTAATCTGAAATACGACAGGTTTAAGAAGTTCGTTAACAACCCATATTTGGGAGATATGAAAATGCAATCACGTATAAGCTTATCGATTTTGTTAATTGTATCACTTTTTGCAGGGACATTATGTGCCCAGGAAAACGCTGTTTTGCCCGAAGGCGAGGGCGGCTTGGGGAATGATATTCGCAGCTTTCCGTATTCTGCGGAGTTGACAGGAGGTGGTGTATATATTCGTTCAGGGCCCGGGACCAACTTTTATGAGTGCGGTCAATTAGATGAAGGTTATAAAGTCAAGGTAGTCAGTGCCCAGCATGGCTGGTCGTGTATCGTTCCTGTTGAGGGCAGTTTCTCGTGGATTTCGAAACAGTATGTGACAGTTGACCCCAACAAGCCGAAGACAGGTGTTATAACCGGTGATTCCGTCAGCGTTTATACCGGTTCTGAAAATGTTCAACCTCTTTATTCCACGACCAGACAGGGGAAACTTGACAGCGGCGATAAAGTTAGTCTGCTCGGCGAAGAGAAGGATGGTTATTATAAGATTGCTCCGCCGGAATTTGCTTATCTTTGGATAAGCTCTCGATATTTAAAACCACTGGATAGTTCTGTTGAAACTCTCAAGAGCGTGAAAACTAAAAGCAAACCCGAGGTGACAGTCCTCCTCGAACAGGGCGGCGCCAAAGAAAACAAGAAACTTGAGGAATATTACACTTTGGAAAAGCAGGTTAAGGCAGAGGCAAAAAAACCGATAGGACTGCAGGATTACAGCAAGGTAAAGGAACAGATGCAGAAACTGGCCGGTGACAAAGGAGCCGGCAAGGCCAGTAGATATGCCGAGTTTACTCTCAAGCGGATAGAATGTTGCGAACTGGCTTTGAAGGTAGAGAAACAACTGCAGATGCAGGATAAGAAGCTTCAGAATATCGAAAATCGCATAGCCAGAGCACACGCCGAGAAGCTTTCCCAGGTGCAGGACCTTGGTAAGTTTGCTGTCGTCGGAACTCTGAGGACTTCGGAGGTTTACGGTTCAGAAGAAGCGCTCAGGCACTATCGAATTGTTGAGCAGACAGGCAGTACCGTCTGTTATGCGTTGCCGACAGGTCGGGCGAAGAATATGGATTTGGAAAAATTCATCGGCAAAAAGGTCGGTCTTGTTGGAACTATATTGCCCCACCAGCAAACCAACGAGGCACTGGTTAAATTCACGGACATTCAGGTAATACGGTAAAGTAGAAGCAAGATATCGGGCTTTGGGTTTTTCAACCTGTGCGGAGTTGCCTTAGTATATCCCAGTACGCTCCCTGAGCGCCTTTTTTGATTGCTTTTATTAACTCTGTATTTTGATTGTAGTTGTAGTCGGCTTTTTTGCTTTCTTCGTTGTTTTTTTCCGGGGGGACGGCGGAGAAAAAGAATCTTTTATCGCCGTCGATAATATCCTTAATAAGCTGCGCCGGTTGTGGACCTAATGTTTCTGATATATAAAAGGTGGGTTTGAAAAGGTTAACCGGTCCGTCGTAATTTCGGTAAATGTTATGGTTATCATCCAGCGGGGTTTGAGCGGCGGCCATCTTAGCCATAGAGGTATTTGGATAAAGACGTATTCCTAAAGCGGCACCCGCACAATCAGGATTGATTTTTTTAACGAAGTCAATCGTCTCTTTTGCGGTTTGTGCTGTTTCGCCGGGCCCGCCGATGAGCAGGTCCAGCATAACCTTTATATCGTTTTCTTTACAAAGAGTAACTGCTTTTGCTATATCCTGTTTTGTATGCTGCTGGCGGTATGTTCGAAGCATTTTGGTATTTGCGGAATCTGCGGTAAAGTCGATTCCGGCGCATCCTGCCTTGCTCATTGCTTCAGCCATTTGGGCGTTGAAGGGGACGGTAGCCATATAGGTGAACCATTTCAGCCGATTTGCGAAGTTACGTCGGATAAATTCCCGACATACAGCGAGTGCGTGTTCGGGAGGCACATTGAATTCCGAATCGCAGATATGCAGGACATCAATGCCTCTATCGAGCAGGTTTTGAACTTCGTCGGCTACTTCTTTCGGTTTTCTTGTTCTAACTTTCGTGCCTTTAGCAAGCGGGTCGGCACAATAGATACACTTTCGATTGCAGCCACGTTTTGTTTCCAGTCCGCATTGGCCTGCTTTTTTGAAATAGGTTAAATTGTCAACAAAGCTTCGGTCGGTGGTCAGGGAGAGATTTTCAGGCCAGGCGGGAGGATTGCAGCGAATTTCCCCATTTTTCCGCCAGGTCAGGCCGGCTATCCTGTCGAAATTTTCTTTACCACGCAGCTCCTGCAGAAGAAGCAGGATTGCTTTTTCGCCGTCACCCCGGATGCCGAATTCGACATCGGCATATCTTACAAGCTGCTCGGCAAATATGGAGAAGCCCACACCGCCGAGGACTATGGGGGCAAAGCTGAGATTGCGAACGGCATTTACTGTTTTTTTCAGGTCAGGAGCGAACCATTGAGCGCTCGGCCAAAAACAGTCATCCACATTGCGAAACGAGAGCCCAATCAATTCCGGGTTGTGAGTGGCGAAATAGCTTCTAAGTTCTGTATTGCTGTCATCGCAGAGGCATAAATCCAGGATATCTACATCGATACCTTCCTTGCGGAGAGCACCTGCGATGTAGTCGAGTCCAACCGGAGCGATTGGAGGCTGCATTTGATTTGTATTTATTAAGGTTAACATTATCAAAGAATATATATCAGTTATTTTTCCGTGTCAATTTGCCTTTTTTTTCGGGCTGCAGTTGTTGTTTTTCCGGCCATAGGGGCTGAGTTTGAAATTGGGTTCTATTGGCTTTGTTTTTGTGGCTGTTGCGAAGGGGAATATTGATGTAAGGTTTTATCAAGACAGGAGTTATGTTCGTTGCGGCTTTTCGGAAATTGGGTTTGTTTTGCATAAAAAAGTTTGGTTTGTAGAGTTCTCTCTACAGATGTAGAGCAAAATCGTCGCTTGTCGCTGGTATTTAGTCGCCAGTTGCCAGTTGTTAGTTGACAGACGATAGGGGGCAGAAGACAGATGACAGTTGCTAGTTGATTATTCATCATAAACCATTTCCCAACAATTAAATATGGTTTGGCCTGTTTTCGGCCGGGGGCAAAAAAGAAAGCCCTCTATATTAGGGGGGACCCGTGCATTTGGTACGAAAAAGATGGATTTTTTGCGGTTCAAGAAAACGGAAGTGATTGTGTGATAAGGAGATAAAAATTTTGAAAAAATGGATTTTTGTTCTTAATCCCCTGCGCGTTTGGTCGAATTTAAGTAAAAAATTAGACGCGGATTAACGCGGATTTTATATATCAAAAATAATTTATTGTATAATTAAAAAAACTGCGGTAAATTGAGGTTTTAGGAAAAAGAAGTATAATTGTAAATTACACCTACGGAAGTGGAAATTTCATTGGATTATTTGAAAAAATAGGTGACTGTCCCTAGTTTTTCTAGTTTTTCCGTGAAAATTTGAAAAGGAAAGTTTTCAAATGATATATGAGATATTGCTTCTTGTCCTCTCCTTGTTTTCGTTAGTATGTATTTTTATTTGCCTTTACTGGTGTACGGGTACAGTGATCTTGAAGCCTGACTTTTATTCGAGGCAAGTGTGGAGGGCGAATCATAGAATACTAACTAATATAATAGGTGTTGGCGGGCTTCTCGGTTCGTGCCTTGTCATCGCAATAGGCACCTTTAAATTGATAGGGGTCTTATCATTCTTGCCATGGCCTGCCATAGAATCTTTTCTTTCGTATTTGCCAGGGGTTTCCTTAGAAACTGATAGAGAACTTCCCCTGTGGGAAAGTGTGAGGTTCTTTTGTTCGTTTGTATTTGGGTTTATTGTTACATTTACACTTTGGAATATACTTGATGAGTTTATTGGCATTAAGACAAATCAAGACAGAGAAAAGAACATTCAACACCGATTAAAACGGTTAAGGAGACATTACTTATATGTCCCTTACGAGTGGACCAAAGAGGAATATGAAGCGGATGATGACGAAGATACTTCAGTTGATATAGAAACTCATATAGCTTTCTTAAAAGGTGAGCTTGTTGATGAGGCTGAAAGGGAAAAAATTGAACGTTCGCATGCTGCTATGGAGGAAATAGATAAACGCAACGAAGCTGAGTGGGAAGAAATCAAACGTGCTGCTACTGATAAAGTGAAAGCTGAAATTGATGAATCCAAAAAGAAAATAAATTTTGCAAAGAAAAATGGTTTTTTGATGGTCAAGGAAGACGAACTGGAAGCGTTACACAGGCTTCTGGATGAAGTTTCAGATGAGGATAAAGAAACAAAATCCACTTAAATCACATAGGCTCTTACTTCTCGGTCTCGGTGTGGTGGTGCCTAAGAAGGAAACGATAAAGTTTTTTGAAAGAATTCTTATGGAAATCGTTGGATGGATTATATGGGGGATTGCATGTTTGTTTTGTTGTGGTACGGGATTTGGTGCCTTATATGTAGAGGTTTTTAAACTCAACCCCTTTCCATACGGACCTGAGCGTAGGTTATCACCTAATGCACGGAAGGTATTCGCTTGTCTAACTATTTTGGTTGATATCGCTGGATTGACTATAACTGCTGTTACGGATATTTCTAAGTTACATTTGTTATGGTTCATCCCATTGAATATGCTTCTTTCAAGTGTATGGTATCAATGGAAGTATGTACAACCCCAAACAGCACAAGCGCACCGAAACACGAAAATCAGCTTACGTCCTAAGAAGGTTATTGGCCCGGATTCTCGGCTTAAAAAATATCCGTTCCTGTACTTATATTTTGATAACTTTAGTGAGATTGCCATCGCTTGGAAAGAAGAAGCTATTTGCTTATTACTATTGGCCGACAATTATCCTGAAAGACGTGAGCAAATATATGAAATTACAGGTTTCTTTGACCATCCTTCTGATAAAGAAATGCTAAATCCAATGAATAATGAAAATCTTGATAAAATAATGGCCGATGAAGATGTTTTTCTTCAATTATATGAAGCTGAGCTTTTAAAACTTAAGCTGTGGAATGGTGAAACTTTGTGCCGGACTGACGGCAACTATTATTGGGACAGAATAATTCATCCCGACGAATATACAGATAAATCACCATCTACCCGCTATAACAACCCATATTTTAACGACTTTGCCACAAGAACAAATGATAAATTGACAGCTATCAAATTACGATATGGCTTAACTGGATAAAAATATTTTCAGAAACAAAATTTTTAAACTGAATATTTGTTCAGCTTAAATGTGGTAATGTTGGGAAGGAGTGATGACTGATGAATAAAAAACAAACAATTTGTATGTGGATAGGAATTGTGCTTTTTGTTTTTTTCACAATAGCAACACCTAACTTTTTTAGAGACAAAGAATCTTACCAAGGCTGGTTACGTTATGGGCGCTTATATATTTATAAAGAATATAGTACGAATAACTAATGCTATAAGAAAGAAAGGTGGCCTTGAAGTCAATTTAGCTGCCATCGACCCAGACTTGCAGGAAGACTTTATAGTTTATTTTCATTCTGTTATATCACAAAGAAAAGCCATTAATAAAACACTTTTAGGGCGAATTGCTAAAGGATATGCTGATATAGATGAAGCAATGCGACTCTATACATGGAATTGCACTTATATTGCGGTAAAGGAAGCAGCTAATGATTATCTATCAGAAAAAATAAACGCAAAGAAATTCTTAGCTATAACTAAGATAGATACTATGATGTATAATTCTCAAATAAGTACTGCTATTGGTTTGTTAGAAGCAGGTAGAGTTAGGGAGCTTGCTAATTATGTTGCTTACAACAATACGTTAGACATGCATAGAGCTTATAAAATAACAGAGCTTTCATGTATTGAGCGAGAACCGGGGCATAGGTTCCTAAAGGTTTATGCCCGTGCTATTGTTAGGCCTGAAGTGATTTATAGACGAGGCATAAGACATCTTTTGGGAGGGCTGAGAGATGGTGGTCGAGCAAAAAGAGGCTTAATTAATATAGCAGAGTACTCAGTAGTTTCTATGGTAACTGGCAGTGTAAAGATAATCTGTATTGCGATAGGGTGGTTAATAGTTCCAATAGTGTACTGGACGGTAAACCATTTTCGCAAAGGTATTGATTAACCTCGCAAAAATCAACTTCCATGCTTTTACTCCTTGGGTTGGGTGAGATATTTTTGCGAAAAAGACAATGTAATAACAAATAAAGATGCAAATTGAATGACACAATATTGGGCAGAAATATTAAAAATGTTTGCTGAAATCCTACCCGTGCTGATTGGAGGTCTATGCGCCATCGCAGGCAGTTTTTTAAGCACATGGTATCTGGTAAAAAAAGCACGCAATATACGCATGGAAGAAACCATAGCTGAAAAGCAAGTTGAGATATGCAGGGAGGCACTGTCAGCAATTGGCTATCTACGTTCTTTATTGCTACAGGGAACCCTTAAGGACTCTCTGGACTTTATGCTAAAACACGATAAATGGTTCTGGGATAGCCGAGCTTTCCTACCACATAAGTTTTTAGACAACTGGCTGTCAATCAAGTTGAATTTACAAAAGGTTGTACGAACGCAAAAAAATCGTACAGGCGAGAATGCCGTCGAGAAGGTAGATAAATATGAGGAATTTATCAATAAATTAGCCTGCGATGCAGAAACGGAAATTCTTAGTGTGTTAAGTTTGCCGCCTATAACAATACATCATTTGCCGAAGACTTAGAATCAGTTGAATTTGTGACGTAGGTGGTTTACTGTTATCCTCTTTTTCTTATTCTTTCCCCGTTGAATCGCTTCTGCCTCGCCGTGGCCGGGGCACGGCTGGCGTTTTATTTGGGGGAATTCAGATGTGCTTTACAGGATTGAATTGCCTGCGATAAGCCGGAGGTAACGGCGGCGATGCTGTTTATCTGCTGTAAAGATATTTCTTCTTGAGACGGCAGATAAATTAGAACGAAGCCCGCTGTCTGGCCGTTTTGTCCAAGCGGCACGGTTGCCGCAGATAAGCGAGCTAATATTTGGGGATTGAGATGAAGGCCAAGTGGTAAAAGCTCCTGGAGCGTACAGATTTTATTTGCCTTGTTGATGTTGTCTATTACTTCCGGCGTGAAGGAATCGAGGAAATTATTCTGCCGGTCTGTGTCCTGGTTTGTGTTTTCGAGTAAATGCGATTCGAGGAGCTGTCCGGTCTTTATAAAAAAAACAACGTTCGAGTCGGGGATTCTCGTTTGAATAATTTTGCCTGTTTTGTTTAAAAGGGAAGAAAGCTCTGTAGTCCCGATGATGGTTTCGTAGAAGTCCGCTGCAAAAGCGATGGTCTCTAATCTTTTGATAAAGTTTCTTTGAGCTTCCACGAAGTCATTACAGAGTATGTCAATTTTTTTGGCCTGCCGTTTGCGTTCTTTATTAAGCGTCTTGACCAGTTTTCTAACTCTTTTATTTCGTTTTGAGATGTTCATAAAGCCCCCGGTTGGAGAGTATTACATTTATAATGACTTGTCCGTATTTGTAGTCGGCTTAGAAGCAGGCGTGCTTTAGCGTAATGACGATATTAAGCCGGGCTTTGAGTGAGACCTATAAATATTCGAGTAACAGGTTTGCTGGTTATGCAGATTTGCCTGTGGGGAGATTTTATTTTTTTGGGTGGGTGGATAGGGTTATTTTTTCGGACTTATTCGGTGGGCAAAGTGATGGTGACGGTCGTGCCGCTTTCGGGTTTGCTTTCCATTTCGATGGTCCCGTTATTGAGCTGTATCAGCCGGGCGGCGTAGGCAAGCCCCATACCGCGTTTCCTGCCTGCTGGTTTTGCGCTGAAGAACGGCTGGGCGGCTTTTTGAAGCGTCTGTGCATCCATACCGCAACCCCGGTCGGTGATATTGAATGTTACGAAGTCGCCGCTTGAGTCTGTTTGTGCGGAGACTTCAATAGGCCCTGACTGGTCGGGATAGGATTCCAGTGCGTTCGAGAAGATATGTGCGATGGAGGATACGATTTGAGCAGAGTCTATGAAAACCTGGCCGGCGTCTTCTGCCAGGTTGGTTTGTATATCTAATTTATCAATTCCGGCTCTTTGAGCGGCCAGCTCAGTTGCTTCATCGAGTACCTGCTTAATATCTGTTTTGGCTGCTCTTGGTTGCGAAGGTTCGGCGAAGCTCATAAGGTCCTGGATGATTTGTGAGATTTTCTCGGTGTTTTCCTGTATTTGCTTGAGGATGTTTTTTTTCTGTTCCTCATCTTCGGCGTCAGCGAGCATTTGAGCTCTTCCGGAGATTACGGACAGCGGGTTATTTAGTTCGTGTGCTGCCCCGGAGGCCATTTCAGCCAGGGCGATGATTAACGGTAACTCTTGTGGTTGATATGGTTTCGGCGTTTTTGCTTCGGTTAATATTTGTGCGAATTTCTCAGCGAACCGCTGTCTGGAATCGGAAGTACCGGCCAGGTTCAATATAGCTGCCGTGATAGAAGCCGCAGCTTTGAATTTTTCCTTAAATAATTCAATGTCTTTTGGATAACGGATTTCGAAGACTATTGCACCGATTGCTTTTTTCTGTGATAACAGAGGGAGTAATTTGGTGCTTTCGACGGCAAATTCCGTGTCAATTTGTTCAAGGAGCCAGTCGAGGTGGTCGTGAGCGTTTAGTATTTGAAATTCATCTGCGATTTCCGGAGGTATCGGCGGTGACTCGGAAGGCGGATTCAGGAAAGTTTTCTTAATACTCAAAGGACTTTCTACCACGACGGCAGGTAACTGCTTTGACTCCGATGCTATGGTAAGATAGCAGCATACCGGTCCGGTCTGGTAGAATTTTTGCCAAGCCAGTGCGAAGCTTTCTGTTATATCCATCAGTGACCAGCCGGGTTTTAAATTTCCGAGGAGCTCTTTTATGAAATCAAAATGGCTGGAATCTGTTTTCAGTTTTTGATTTTCAAGTGACAGCTTTGTTTTATCAATTGCTAATTGAGTAGCCGTTTTCCGGGCGATTTTGTAATAAACTTCAGGCGTGTCCAGGATGTTCAGCCCGAGATTCCGGAATTTTTGTTGGGCCATTTCGGGAAGCTCTTTTGTTATTTTTTGCAGCTGCTCGTTTTTTAGGCCGAGTGATTCGGCTATCTGCTTTGGAGACCCCGGGTTGTCATAATTGCCGGAGTCTCCTATATCTGAATTTCGGGCGATTAAATCAGCCAGCTGGACTACCTGTGCTATTTTTGTCCCCGGGATGTTTTGTGAGATTATCTCTGTATTGCTGTGATGGAGCCAGATAGCCAGGACGACAGGTTCCGGGAAGTTCCATTTTTGCCCAAGTCGTTTGCCAATTACGGCGTGGTCAAGGCCAAGGTATTTTTGTTCGATTTTGTAAAAGGGCATCTGTTCGGATTTTGCTTCAGAGACAATACGAGCGAAGCTTTTCGGCATCGCTTTATCCAGCGCCAGCTTTCCTATATCGTGGAGCAGCCCGCTGATATATGCGAGCTGGTAATCGAGCGGTTCCGGTAAACTTTTTGCTATATTACCGGCGGCACAGGCAACCGCAAGATTGTGGAGTGCGAAGCTGCTTTTGGATAAAATATTTTCTGTGTCGTTAGTTTGACTGGCGGAGTAATCCGAGATGTCGGCAGAGAACAGCTCATTGACTACCAGCTCAGCCGGCAGTTTATCCAGCAACTGCCTTAGAGGCAATATTGCTTCAGGGAAAGTCATCCCCTGCTGATTAACAAGGCGGAGAGTTTTAGCGGCGAGTGCGGGGTCCGATTCGATTATTTCAGCCAGCATAGACGGCCGGAACTGTTTTTCCGATAGTAATTGCAGAAGCTTTATGTTAACCGACGGCAGAGTGGGAAGTGAATCAAGCTCAGATATCGCTAATTCAACCTGCCGGGATTTTGCTATCTCCTCGCTTTTGTCCGACATTTAATCCCGCTCCGCTTCTGTATCTGAATTTGCGTTAACAGTTAGTGCAAAGCTTATAAGAAAATAAATCACCCTGACCTCCTTGTAAATGTATGATATAAGTTGCCGAATTTCGAACTTTTTATTCTTTTATTGTTTTAGCTGCAGAACGTCTCCGATTTTGTTTATAAGCTCGGAGATATCAAACGGTTTTTTGACGAAATCCTCTGCACCGGCTTTTAGCATGTGGTCAATCTCGTCCTGTTTTATGACACCGCTTACGATGATTATCTTTATGTTTTCAAATTCCGGATTTTTCTTTATCGTCTCACAGACTACATCCCCGTTAACATCCGGAAGCATATAATCAAGCAGGATAAGATGCGGTCTGAATTTTTCAGTTGCCATTCCTGCATCGTACCCGCTTGAGGCAGTCCTGGTATCGAATCTTCCATCTCTGGCGAGTACATCGACGAGCAGCTCTACGATTTCAGCATCATCATCAACGATTAGAACCTTCTTTTTCCCCGACTCCATTTTCCCCATCGGAATCTCGTTTTCTTTCATAAACCGGATGAGATTCTCTCTTGGAATTCTGCGAAATCGTGAGCCGGGAACTCTGAATCCTTTCACTTTGCCGGAATCGAAACATCTGATAATTGTTTGCTGACTTACCTTGCAAACTTCTGCGGCTTCACCCGTTGTGTATAATTCCTTCATTTTACCCATTCCCCTTTTCTAACCAAATCCTTTTAGTAACAGGGCTTCCCATATTACCTTTTTGTCCTAATTTAACTATCGGACGTGGCCTTTGTCAAGGATTAAAAAAAATAAAAGGTATTTTTAGCTTATAAGCCGGCTTTTTGGCATAACATATCTTTGACTTACTGCTTCGCTGCTTCGGTTTTGTGACAAGAATTGTCAAAAAGAGACCGGTTTTTGTACTTGAGAATTTGTAAATAGGGAGCCAATTTAGGACAAGAGATATCAAAATCGCAAAGTAGTAAGATTCGCCGAAGGCGAACGGAGTCGAACGGCTCTGACCTCCTCCTGTCATCCTGAGCGCAGCCGAAGGCTCTGGCCTCCTCCTGTCATCCTGAGCGCAGCCGAAGGATCTGGCCTGAGAACATAATTTACCTCTACATTCGACATCCACCCCACCTGCCCTTGAACGTTTCTGTCGCGGGTCATTCCTGCGCAAGATTGTCACCCCTGCGAAAGCAGGGGCAGGAATCCACATTTTTGCATTTTGCATTTTAACTTCGCTTGCGTCCGCCTTCGGAGGATTGCTTTCCTGCAGAATGTCATTGCGAGGAGCGAAGCGACGCGGCAATCTCAAAAATCGCTTACACCAACATGGTAACCTTCCATTGCTTTATAAAGAGCATTTTCAAAATAAACATCAAGCTGCGCGAAGGTTTTTGTCATTCTGAGCGCAACGAAGTGAAGCGAAGAATCTCAATACTGTTTAGCCTCCAAATTTATTTGGGGGTCAATTAAAAAACAAGCACTTGCACAGCAAGGGCTTCTCGAAAACAAAGAAACAAGAATTAACCGCAGGACTCATTAAGTGAGTTTACACTGAGGAGTAAAACAACGAAGTGAGCCTTACTTGGAAAGCTTCTAACATTTTGCTGCTGGTAAGGCTCGAACAATACAAGAAAGTTAACATTTTATCTTCGGTAGAAAAATCGTTTCTTGATGAACTGCCGCCATAGGCGGATAAATATCGAAGAACCAACGGGAACTTCTTATACAGAAAGAAACAGTCTGTCTTTCGGAGTGTACGAATATGAGTAATGGAACTGACATAAATAGAAAAACTGTTTACAAGGTTTTAAGTGACATGGCAGACAATGCTTCGGAAATAGCAAACCATCGCTTTTATTGCTATCTCGTTGCGAACTCAATTCTTGCCGTTGCTTGGGTCGGAATCTACAAAATGTTCTGTGATTTATCCACTACCGAACTGGTCAAGTTGGATATAGTGCCAGCCTTGCTAAACGGAACATAGCCAAGCTCATCGAGGATCAGCAGATCCTGCTTTTCAAACTGCTTCTGCAATCATATCGAACCTGGCCTGGTCATCATAAATCCCGCACGGTATCTTACAGTGTGAATAAGCTATTGAAACCAGAAGCCCGGCTAAAATTGTTAAACCGATTATGAACGGCTTTTTTCTAATACTTTTTTTCATTTCTGTTCTCCCTTAAAAGCGGCCCCGAACACCAGATTTCACCAGCTTAAAGGAACCTTTTTTAGTAGTTAGCCGCTTCGATTTCGTAGTAGCTTTGTGGATGCGCACAGGCAGGACACACATCCGGAGCTTCCAGCCCTTCGTGTACATAACCGCAGTTCCTGCATACCCATCGGACGGGTTTTTCTCTTTTGAAAACCTTTCCTTGTTTGATATTATTTTCGAGGGCAAGGTATCTGTCTCTATGCCGAGCTTCGGCTACGGCAATTTCCTTAAAGACAGCGGCAATTTCTTTGAAACCTTCCTGTTCGGCTGTGTTTGCAAAGTCGGGGTACATTTCAGTTGTTTCGTAGTTTTCACCGTCGGCGGCGGCCTTTAGATTTTCAACAGTTGCACCGATGATGCCAGCGGGAAAACCGGCTGCAATCTCAACCTCGCCGCCCTCTAAAAACTTAAATAACCTCTCGGCGTGCTCTTTCTCCTGATTCGCTGTCTCTTCAAATATTGCCCTTATCTGCTCATACCCTTCTTTTTTTGCTTTGCTTGCAAAATAGGTATATCTGTTTCTTGCCTGCGATTCGCCTGCGAACGCAGTTAATAAATTCTTTTCCGTCTGACTACCTTTAAGCTCCATAATGCACTTGCCTTTCTTGAAATGATTAATCTTAAAATTATTTATTGATAGTTTCAGTTTTAATCACATTGCCCCGCAAATCAATGGTGACATCTTCGAATGATAATTTTACCCCGCTGCCGGCAATAACTTTTTGTGCAATATACCTCAGGCCCGAACAACAAGGTACTTCCATATGAATCACAGTTAAGCCATTAAGCTCATTTATCTTAATGATTTCTGCCAGCTTTTCAATATAAAACCGGGCATCGTCCAGTTTCGGACAGCCCACAACAATACTGCGGCCTTTCAGGAACTTATTATGGAAATCACCCATCGCAAAAGGCACACAATCAGCTACCAGTAACAAATCAGCGTTGGCAAAATATGGTGCCTGCGGTGAAACCAGCTTTAACTGAACAGGCCAATGGCTTAGTTGTGATGGAACCTCTGCTTGAGCCGTTTCAGTATTACTTGCCTTTCTTCTCAATTCTTTTGCCATCATTCCGGGGCATACAAAGTCAGGCTGCTGCTGCGGACTTTTCTTCTCAGCAAGATGAGCTTTGGTTGCTTCTTCGTCAAATTCAGATACCTCTCGCTGCTCCACTGTTATCGCATCCTGGGGGCAGTGGCCGATACATGCCCCTAAGCCGTCGCAATAAACCTCACTAACCAATTTTGCCTTGCCGTCAATTATTCCAATAGCACCTTCAGCACAGGCATCAACGCACTGGCCGCAGCCATTACATTTTTCCTCATCTATTTTTACAATGTTTCGCAAAACCATTTTGAAATCCTCTATTGAGCGGAGTTCTTTGATTGAGTTGTCTACACCCCAGAAAATTGCTTTTAGTTTACGCTCGAATCATCGTCAGCAGCATTTTAAATTTTTCCTCGGCAACAACAGCGTGTGGTACATTAGCCGGCATTATGATAATTTCACCCGCTGAAACTTTTTTCTCATCGCCGCCTATTGTTAACTGAGCTGCCCCATCGATAACCTGAACAACCGCATCGTAGGGAGCTGTATGTTCGCTTAATTTTTGCCCTTTATCAAAAGCAAATAAGGTAATCGTGCCGACCGGTTTATCCAATATTGTCTTGCTGACTATCGAATCAGCAGCATAGTCCGCCAAAAAAGCCAACTTTTGATTCTTTGCCATGCAGGCATCTAATACATTTTTGTTTTCGCTGCAACTGTCCATTTTTCCTCCTTCAAAATCTTTTTATCGCTTCTTACCTTTTTTGCTTCGACTTCGTACCATTTCTTCGAGGGTAATCCCCCCCAGATAACCCTCGATGTATAGTTGAAGGCAGGCCAGCTTCGTCCTGACCTCACAGTCGCCTTGAAATTCGCATCCTTCCCCGCCTGGCAAACACCTGTTTAGCCGAATTCCGCCTTGGAGAACAGTTATAATTTCCACAAGACTTATCTCTGATGGTTTCTTGTGTAAGGTAAACCCCCCTTCGGGTCCCATTCTACTGTTCACCAATCCTGCCTTATGCAGCTTCTGCAGTACTTTGCATCCAAGTTGGTATGAAAAATGACCTTCTTGAGACAGCTTCCTAGCAGATATTAGTTTCCCATTATTAAAATGTTTTGCCAGATTAACCATCATACGCACTCCATAATCTGTATTTCTTCGCAACACGTCCATTTTCGGGTACCTCTCAAAATGTACATTGTTTCATATAAGACTATTATAGTCCTACTAATCAATTTGTTCAACCAAAAAATTATTTTTTTTTAGAAAAATTCCATAGAGGGAGAAAAATCGGCTTTTTCTATCGTTCAAGGCTGTTTTTTGAGGCATTCATTTCAGTTTATTTCAGGCATAACAGCAGGTTTAAACCATGTTTGCGTTCGCAGGCAGATTTTTACAAGCATTAACATAACCGGTACTTCTATAAGCACGCCGACAACAGTGGCTAAAGCCGCACCTGAGGAAAGACCAAAAAGCATCGTGGCTGTAGCAATGGCAACTTCAAAATGATTTGATGCGCCAATCATTGCAGCAGGAGCGGGGATGTCCTCTGTGACTAAGAAAATAGTGCGATCAAAAATAACTTTTTATGCAAAACAAAACCAATTTATGGAAAACCGAAATGAACATAACTTCTGTTACAATAAAACCTTACATCAATATCCCCTTTCGCAGAGACCACAAAAACAAAGCCAATTCCAACCCAATCGAACCCAATTTCCGAAAAACTAAAATGAACGCAACTCATTATCTAACAAACAGTTACGCCGAAAAACCCAAACCCCGCTCCACCACCGAAACGAACCCAAACGAACCCAACTTTTCGCTTCGGATTTCGACTTTCTCCGGTTCCAGCGGAGCGCGACCAAATGCGCAAGCGCACTTCACTTGACTTGTTAAAAAGTGCGGATTTTTGACTACTTTTTACAATTTTCTGTGATTTTTGGAGATTTTTGGGGATTTTTTACAATTTTTCCCCTTGCCTATTTTAACACTTGCGCATTTGAGCGCTCATTTTGACCATTTTCCCACCCCACCAGGTGTCCATTTTCACTGAATTAAAGCTCGCCGATATCCAAAAACCCTTAGCCGTTTCTCGGAATTCCAGGCATTGTTATCAGCGCATAAAAAAAATCCTATCTGAGAAACTACCCGGATAAGATTATCTGCAAATCGTTTCTTGATTTTAGCTTATCAAGTTATTGTTCCCTGGACTCGCTGTTGTCCTGTTTTTCCTGCTTCTCTTGTTTTTCCCGCTTCTCCTGTTTTTCCCGCTGGATTGCCTCATACACCTCTCTGCGATGAACCGGTATCTTTTTCGGCGCATTGATACCAAGGCGCACCTTATCTCCGCGCACATCGACAATGGTTATTTCCACATCATCGCCTATCATAATCGATTCATCTCTTTGCCTGCTCAAAACCAGCATTTACAACTCCTTTTGTACACAGACCTTCAATTTAATACTACGTCAAAACTTACCGCCTGTTCGCAAACACAGCTAATGTTTGTCTTCATAGGCCTTTAGAAGATAAGAACTTACACTCAATCGCAGCATATTGTTTTTAAGGCCACTATTATATTTTCGGCTATTTTTTAGGACGAAAACAATCATTTTTACTCTCATCCAGCCAATAAACTTTATTTGTAGAACGAACTTTATACAACCCCTTTGCAGATAAGGGGTTACATAACTAATGGATAGAAAATAAGATGAGAGAAATTTGTAAAATCGGGGATGGGGGGAGACTACTCGCTTTCGTACCTTTGCCAGTATTCATACCTCACGGCGAGCCAATAACCGACAATTGCACCTATGGTTCCGAAACTGACCAGTTGTATGGGCAATACCGCCACAACAGTATCAGGGAAGAAATTGCCGGGCCAGAAATCCACCAGCCGTTCTAAAACGCCTTTCTTAAAGGAAGTAACTACCACAAAAGGAATTACCAAAGCCCCTGCTGAAATTGTCCAGATATAACTGCAGCCGAGCCATTTTCTTACGGCGAAGGCGGCAATTCCAAAAGCGACAAAGACGCCGAAGGCGAGCTGGGCATTGGTCGGTTGAGCGGTAATGGAGCCGATTAGGCCATCATAAAACGTTACATTTTGAGCGAAAATTCCGATGCAGACTTCCGCTATTAACATCGATGCGGCAATGGAAAATATTATTGGCAGGTAGCCTTTCTGTTTTGAGCTGTCTTTTAATTTCTCATCCGGATAAGTTACCTTTGCTTTGTAAAAGCGTTGCGCGAGATATACTCCGGCAAAGCCCAAGGCAACAATGGCGAGCCAGAAAATCGGTTCCCAGCAGAAGTTTGCAAAGAGTGACTTTCGGTATGCTAAGGCGGGATTCGACTGTATTAGATTTGCGATAGTTCCGGTTTTCAATGACCATAGGGCCAGGCCTGCCGGTGCTGCGAGGACGGCGATTTCTCTGCCATAAGGCCAGGATATATAATAACTTACGAAGCCGGCCAGGAATGCCAGGACGGCTAAAATGAAAGCACCGATGACAGTTATTGAGCCGGCGGAGATGGAGACGACGCCGAAAGGTTCCGGCTGGGCGAGCGGCCAGGCGAGAAGACCTATCAAAAGGATGCCGACGGCAAAGACAGCAGCTATTCTGAATCTTGTCAGTATTGATAATTCCATAGGTTAAAACCTTTTATAAGTTTAAATGAGGGTAACATTCAGGTGCTAAAAGTCAAATGAATATTTTGTTTTTGGGTGTTGGGGCAAGGGGTTTCGGCAGGATT
The DNA here is from genome assembly GCA_030604525.1 of Phycisphaerae bacterium. Taxonomy (GTDB): domain Bacteria; phylum Planctomycetota; class Phycisphaerae; order Sedimentisphaerales; family Anaerobacaceae; genus JAUVVQ01. Next base: position 78,969 of record JAUVVQ010000005.1, read on the forward strand.
TTTTCGGGTGCGAATAAGCTGACAACGGTAGTTGCAATCCTGAGGAACGGCTAAGGGTTTTTGGATATCGGCGAGCTTTAATTCAGTGAAAATGGACACCTGGTGGGGTGGGAAAATGGTCTGATTCCACAGACATAGGGGCTGGGTTTGAAATTGGGTTTGAATTGGGTTTGTTTTTGAAGCGGTTATATACATAAATTTTCGTAAGCCCTTCTTTAATAAAAGGTTATATTCATTTCTGGATTCGGCTTTGTTTTTGGCTATGTAAAATCGCTGTTTTTTTTCGTAATCGCTTGTGTAATAAAAGGTTAAGCTCATTTTGGGGTTTTGGCGATTGGGTTCGATTGGCTTTGAATTGGCTTTGTTTTTGAAGCTGTCGTGAAGGGGAATATTGATATAAGGTTTTATTAGCACAGGAGTTATGTTTTTTGCGGCTTTTTGGAAATTGGGTTTGTTTTGCATAAAAAGTATATTGTTGATTGACCCTTTTTTCCTCCAAATCTTATTAGACACTGATTTACACGGGATTAACA
>JAUVVQ010000044.1 GCA_030604525.1 Phycisphaerae bacterium
CGTTGACTTAAAAGCAAGAATACCGGATAATATAAATCAGGATAAACCTCCCAAGGAGAAGGCATCATTTTAGGAATATATTGATTGCGGGAAACCGGATGGATAAGGAACAATTATTACAACGCGCAAAATCACAAAAGGCGACGGACATCCACATCTGCGCCGATGCGCCGATATTGTTTCGCGTAGGCGGCAAGCTGCTGCCGGTGACGAAAAAAAACCTGACCGCTGAACAAAGCAAACAGATTTCTCTGGGGTTTTTAACCGAGGAGCAAAAGAAGCAATTCGAAGCGAAGCTCGATTACGACCTTATGACAGCCGATGAGACGGGAAGGTACCGGATAAATATCGGCTACTTCGACGGGAAAGTCGGCACCACTATCAGAATCCTGTCCACCAAGCCAATGACTTTAAAAGAGCTTTTACTGCCTGCTACCGTAACGAAATTAGCAAACAAAACAAAGGGGCTGGTCTTAATAACCGGCAGCACGAGCCAGGGCAAAACCACCACAATGGCAGCGATGATAGACCTGCTCAACGAGAAATCTCAAAAACATATCATCACCATTGAAGACCCGATAGAATATCTGCACAAAAATAACACCTCCATCATCAGGCAAAGAGAGGTAGGCAAAGACACGAAATCATTCGCCACAGGTTTAAGGGCCGCCTTAAGGCAGGACCCGGATGTTATCGCTATCGGTGAGATGAGAGACTATGAGACGATAAGAATTGCTCTTGCCGCTGCTGAAACCGGCGTGCTGGTTTTCTCGACCCTGCACGTCATCTCTGTCGATAAAATCCTCGAGCGTCTTTTAAGCTACGCCCCCGCTTCCGATGAAAACCAGCTAAGATACCTCCTGGCCGAATCGCTCCAGGGAATAATCCACCAGGAGCTGCTGCCTACCGTCGATAAAAAACAGCGTGTCGCCTGCGAAATACTCGTTGTCACCACCGCCGTTAAAAATGTAATCCGTAGAAGAGGCGGATACTTCCTAAGAGGCATAGTCGAGACCGGACAAAAACAGGGGATGGTAACAATGACACAATCCGTGAACAAACTGCTCGAGGAGGGTATAATCTCCGAAGGCGTTGCAAAGCAAGTGTTAGCCAATTATAAATAGCCCAAAAAATAACGAGTTCGTCTAAATCCTTCATCTCCGGCAAACACAAAGGCCGGGAAAAGAAGCCCCGGCCTTTGCCGTACCACCATATTTTCGCCAGTAATCAATCTTGCTGGTATTCTTTAGCCGGGATGAGACTGTCGATAAGGTTATGCAATTCTTCATCGGTAAGAGGCCCATTGACGGCAAGTGCAGGGAAAGTGCCTGCGGGCGATTCGAGAACGAAACCAATCCGGTCCTCAGACGGCGGGTCTTTTATTACTGAACGGGCACTTGAGAGTAATATTTGCGAGTACCATTTTTGAGGGCCGCCGCCCCAGACCTTAAAGCCATTAGGCGAAGTGTAAACTAACTGACCACTTTTAGTAAATTTGCCGAGCATTTTGTTGTAGGTGGGCGATTGAACCAGAACCAGATGGCGGCCATCATCGGCACGATAAGCGATGAAGAACATTCGATGTCCCGGACTGGGAGGGTCGATACAGTCAACGATTTCACGATAGTTAGTCCAGGGAGGATTTGTAGAGAAAAGATAGGTTTCAAAACCAGCTCTTTCGACCATATGCTGGATGGAGACATCGGGAATTACCATATCAGTTTGGACTTTTGCCTTAGGTTCTTCCTGCTCTTCATTAACTTCTTGAGGCAGCATATCGAGATGCCATGATATATCCGGAGCATCAACAATTTCTTGCGCAACCCTCCGAATCAAGAATTGGGTGTTGCCGTCGATTACGAACTCCATTTCAGCAACAATGTTGTCATCCCGACGAATTTTAAACATCCAATAAGCTTTGAGGTCACCGAACATATCGGTAAAACCTGCCGTCACTATACGAACAGGCGTACCATCAGCCAGGGCACCCTCCTGTATTTCTTGGATTGGAGCACCGCTCTCCTCAGAAATATCACTTGGCATACCTGCTGTGATACCGAGGAACTCGGCAGGATTTTGCGGCGGAGTAAAGCTATCTGCTGCTTGTTCTTTAATCAGCTGAATAGAACCGTCCGGTGCTGTCTGAGAGCTGTAAACAAATTGACCATCATAGGAATTAGCAAAAAATACCTGCTCGTCAACTTTAAGAACTCTGGCGAACTTACCCCCAGCAGGGTCATACCAGGATTCATCCACTATGGTATAAGGTTGAGTTTCGTCAGATGAAAGCTGAAGCTGATTAAATCGTAGCTGGCCGTTGGCCTGAACTGAGCACATAGGAAGCCAGTTGTATTCCAAAAAAGAATGAGCAGTATCAATGCCTTTTTGAATTTCGGTTTGTTCTTCATCTTCTGGTAAAATTTCCTCAGGAGTTTGGTAAACGACTATTTCGTTAACTATATGAGAAATACCGTCCTGATAAAAAAGATTCTGCTCAGCGGCACGAACTTCACTGAGCAAGCTGAAGTAGCTAATCGACTTTGCTCCATTGGAATAATCCTGATGTGTGCTTAACCAAACCAAAAGCGATACGGCAGATATTATCACTGCAGCGGCGGCGAGTTTTGTAATTTTGCTTTTCATAATAGTTCTCCCTAATGTTTGCCAGGAGCGTATGTGCGAAGGAGCTTTTTGTGCTTCGTTGAAGGCGGAGAGCATTTGCAGGCGAAGTTTCTTGCGGTGTGCGGTATTGGGTTTATCATCGATTTCCAGCCGGCTAACTATCTCTTTGAATTCATCTTCGTTTTTGAACATTTTATCTATCTCCATCCACAACTGTTTGCAAATGGCGTTTTAACTTTTTAAGCGCCCTGTGAACTCCGACACGCACAGTCGATGTCCTGGCATTTATAATTTTTGCAATTTGCCGGTAACCTAAATCTTCGAAAAATCTTAGAGTAACAATGGTTTGATGTTTCGGCTTCAATTTTAAAATAGCTGAATACAGTTGTGTCCAATCCGGATTCGATGCCTCATCCCTGCAATCTACCGTCAATGACCGGGATGCTTTTTCAAGGAGTTTTTTTCGCCGAGATGTTTTTCTTATGTAAGAATTTGCGTGGTTGGCTGCTATGGCATAGAGCCAGTTTCTAAAATCGGTTTCGGTTTCACCCCTGAAACTTATGATTTTTCTGGCAACGTTCACAAAGATTTCAGAGGTTATATCTTCGGCAATTTCTTTGACGAACAGCCGATGGAGGCAAAAACGGAAAATCCGCTCATAATACATCTCGTAAAGCCGACCCAGCGCATCGGCATCCGTCCGGACCCTCTGAAACAAACCATCTGTATTTTCTGATTCAACTTTTTCTACCATAGCATCAACCATTGACGTAAGTTAAATTGCGCAGAATACTGATATGTTACAAAAAAAGCGGGGAATTTTCGAGTTGATATATTCTGTAACTATCCTGAGGGATTCGATTATTACGAATCTGTCGGCTGCTGTCTGATTTTGACGCTTTTTGCGTGAGCGTCGAGGCCTTCGGTTTCCGCCAAGCGGATTATATCGTCGGCACTTGCAGCCAGTTTTTCCTTGTCGTATTCGATGATGCTCGTTGACTTGATAAAATCATTGGCGTTTAAGGCACTGGAGAATCTTGCCCCTCCTCCTGTTGGTAAGGTATGGCTCGGCCCGGCCCAGTAATCGCCTACCGCAACCGGCGTGTAGGAACCTATGAAAATTGCACCGGCATTGTTGATTTTTTCAGCTATTTTTCTACTCTCGTCGCCGCATTGAATCTGTAAGTGTTCGGCGGCAAAAAAATTCGCCTGCTTTATAAGCTCATCAGTATTCTCAAAAGCAACAATCCCGCTGTATTTCAAGAGACACTTTTTCGTTGCTTCCGCCCTGTCCAACCGTTCTACTTGTTTTCCCAGCTCGGAAAGCACACTCTTCACAAAATCAACCGAATCTGTAAACAAAACCGCACTTCCCGGGTCGTGTTCTGCCTGACTTAGCATATCCGCAGCTATCCAGGCGGGATTGGCTTGAGCATTTGCAATGATTAAAACCTCGCTCGGTCCGGCTATTGAGTCGATACCAACCTGTCCAAAAACCAATGTTTTTGCGGTCTGCACCCACTTGTTACCGGGGCCTACAATTTTGTCAACCTTAGGGATAGTCTTAGTCCCAAATGCAAGTGCTGCTACGGCCTGTGCGCCGCCGATGCGATAAACTTCTGTGATTTCCAGCTCGCAGCAGACAGCTAAAATTACCGGATGGATGCTGCCTTTATATCTCGGCGGCGAAACTATTGCGATTTCTTTTACACCTGCAACTATCGCCGGGACTGCAGTCATTATAACAGTGGAAGGCAAGGGCGCCGATGCACCGGGGACACAGATGCCAATTCTTTCTATGGGTGTGTATTTTATACCTGTACCACCAGAACAGTTTTTACTGCTGCCGATGAAAATTTCTTTTTGATATTTCTTTACGTTTTTAATCGCCTTGCGAATGCCTGCTAAGAGCTTCTCATTATTCTTTTCAAGTTCGCTATAGGCCTTTTGCAACTTTTCATCTGTAACCTGAAACTGCTCATCTTTTAACTCGACCCCGTCAAACTCTTTTGTAAATTTTGCAATAGCTTTGTCACCGTCTTTGCAAACTTCATCAATAATTCTGACAACAGTCTGTCCTTCCCTGCTGATGGGATTAAACGCTGCAGCTTCACATACTGTTTTACGAAGTTCTTCTAATCTTAGAGTGAAGTCTGGTTGAGACGATAAGATGAGGATTTTGTCGAGTTCGTTGGGCACGGCGGTCTCCTTTATCCTGAAAAGTTTTGATGACTATATGTTCGGACGGCTCTCTGGAGGAGCAGGTAAAGTTGGCCTTTATATACGGTAACTATGCCGGATATTTTGAACCTGAGTGCCACCATCACATTTCCCTGTCCCCTCTGTGCCAATTCAAGCGCCTGGCTCGGAAGCACTTTGAAAGAGACCTGCGGCGCATTCCAGCCGAGACCATCCAATACAAATTCATACCCTCCCCGGGAGGATTTTTGCAGAACTGCCGTCCTGTCAGCCAATATCCTGTCTTGTTCTACTTCTATTTCTTTAAGCTCCGGCTCTTCGGTTAGTTCGGACTTTGCCCCTGTTTTCGCATCTTCTTTTTTGTTTTTCTCCTGCGTCTGTTTTTTTGTAAACTGTTCCGGCTGGAAAGTTTTCCTGCTTTTGAATTTCTCCATCAAGTCTTCGGGGATGACTACCTCGTCCTCCGGCTCATTGACGTTCGGTTTGCCGCCTGTCTGTCGCTCCTGGGGTTCGGTCTTTACCGATTTTTGTTCAACCTGCTCCCGCTCGGCAGGTTTTTCTTCTACTTTCTGCGCTGTGTTTTGGGGCTTTTGCTGTGATTTATTCAACCCTGACAAAGGAATGTAATAAACCGGAAAGATAAAATTCTTCCCTTCGTAGCTTGTTACCCTCGCCCAGATTCTATACTCTCCCCGGCTTCTTTTTTTGAAATCATAAGTCAATTGCTCCAGGGTCGATGATTCCAGCAATCGCAACTCTGTTCCCGCCTGAACCCTGCCGAGATGGTCATTCACATCCTCTTCCAATTTAAAAAACCACTCATTCTTGTCAGTATCTGCTACAACTTTACCATCAACAGTCCCAATCAGTGACCCATCGGACAGTAATGTCCCTTCATCAGCTATGCCGACAGGGACAAAACAAACCGCTGCAAACAAACAAAACCACTTTACGAAATCCTTTAACATCCCTGAATACTCTCAGAAAACCGTCTTAATTGCTGAATGTGTTCAGCAAATAATTCTTAACTTCTTCTGCACTGTTGAGGACTTTCAAATATTTCCTGCTTTTGGAATCCTTGGCGGCAATCAAAGAAAGCAAAGGTTCCCAAAACTCGCCTAAGATTATAACCGGTTTATCCGCCTGCAAAAAGCCTTTGTTTTTAAATTCCCAAACTTTTGCCAACTCCAGAAGCGTTCCGGTTGAGCCGGGCAGAACAACAAATGCATCTGCAATTTCTATAAGCTTTCCCAGCCGTTCTTCCAGACTATCAGTCGAGAGCCGGCTGGTAACATATTCATTCGCACTGCTTCCAAACACCCTGCAGGTTACACCTATCACCTGGCCTCCCTGCCGGTTTGCTCCTTTAGCCGCTGCTTCCATAGTCCCTCCGTAACCGCCGTTGGCTATTGTAAAGCCGGCCTGCGCCAACTCTGCGCCTAACTCAAAGGCAACTTTATAATCACCATCGGCCTCGTTCGCTTTACCACTGCCGAAAATAGTTATTATCTTCTCATCCATCAGCTTTTCTGCGAATGTAGTTCAAAAGTCCTGCAGAAAGCAGAATCTTTCTGTCCCTGCCGGAAAGTTCCAGCCGACCGGTAAATTCATACCTTCCGTTTTCTTCTTTTACTGAAACCGTATCCGCTGCCCTCACCGCATCCAGAAGTGATGGTATCCGCAGTTTATCATCAACTTTTATCTTCTCATAGTCCGACGGATTCTCGAACTCTATCGGCACTATGCAGAAATTGATGAGATTTGCCTTATGGATGCGTTCAATGGTTTTAGCTATGACTGCCCGGACACCCAGGTACATCGGACAAAGAGCGGCATGCTCTCTGGACGAACCCTGACCGTAACTGTCACCGGCCACGATGACACCCGCTATGCCCTTTTGGTTTAATTCAAGAGCGAGCTGCGCAAAGGTTGGTTTTCCTTTTTCGTTAAAACAGTTAAAAACCACCTTCGCATACTCTGGCACATTGGAACGAAGTTTCAAAAATTTCCCCGCAGGCATAATATGGTCCGTGGTTATCTTATCTGCGCATTTGAGAAGCACCTGTCCGGCGAATTCAGCCGGCAGCTCTTCCGGCATCCGGGGCATCACAATCGTGGAACCACGAAGAACCTCAATCTTAGCTGATTCTTCTTTACCCGGAGGCGTCTCAATCATAGTGTCATCAATAATAAATTCATTCGGCATCTCAATCTCAGGACAGTCAATCCCGAGCAAGTCACCAAGCCGCCTCGGGTCCGTGATTTTACCCGTGAGTGCAGAGGCCACTGCGGTTTCCGGGCTTACAAGATATACGCTGTCTCCTTTTGTTCCGCTGCGTCCGGGAAAGTTCCTGTTAAATGTCCTCAAGCTCAGCACTCCATCCGCAGGAGAAAAACCCTGACCGATACAAGGCCCGCAGCCGCTTTCCAAAACCCTCGCCCCCGCTGCAATCATATCAGATAACGCCCCGTTATCCGCAAGCATATTCAAAACCTGCCTGCTGCCCGGGGCGATGGCAAACTCCACCATATCATTTATCCGCCGGGTCTTTAGCACCTCAGATGCCATCATCAAATCCGTATAGCTGGAATTAGTACAGCTTCCGAGGACTATCTGGCGGGTATTCATTCCGGCTATCTCAGATACGGTCTTAACATTACCCGGTGAGGTTGGACACGCAGCCAACGGCTCAATCCCGCTTAAATCAATCTCAATAACCCGGTCATAATCGGCGTTTTTATCTGCTGCAAGCTCCCGGAAATGCTCTTTTCTTTTCTGTGCCGTCAGGAATTTTTTGGTCTGCTCGTCACTGGGGAAAATACTGGTTGTAACTCCCAGCTCCGCTCCCATATTCGTTATGGTAGCTCTCTGCGGCACCGATAAATTAGAAACTCCCTCACCAAAATATTCCACTACCCAGCCGACATTGCCTTTGGTAGAAAGAATACTCAGAATCTTTAAAATCACATCCTTTGCCGAGACCCAGTCGCTTAAATCACCTGTCAGCCTGACTCCGAGAACATTCGGGCAGGTAAGATAAAAAGGTCCGCCGGCCATAGCTACCGCAACATCAAGCCCGCCTGCTCCAATCGCAACAGCCCCGACACCTCCACCCGTAGGCGTATGAGAATCGCTGCCCAAAAGAGTTACTCCGGGCCTGCCGAACCGCTCCAGATGTACCTGATGACATATCCCGTTGCCCGCTCGTGAATGATACACACCGGATTTTGCTGCAACCGTCTGCAGATATAAATGGTCGTTATGATTTTCCGGACCAAATTGACTCATATTATGGTCTATGTAACTTACCGACAAATCCGTTTTGACTCTTGAGCCGCCCATCGACTCATACAACAAAAAAGCAGTCGTTCCTGTCGCATCCTGGGTTAGTGTCTGGTCAATTCGAATAGCGATGAGCTGGCCTGCGGCAAGCTTGCCTTCCACCAAATGTTCGCTAAGTATCTTATATGTAAGCATCTGGGCCAACTTTATTCTCCTTGAAAATAAAGAAACACCTTACCATAAATGAGCTGCGAATACAAACGGCTTTCTATGCAATTGTTAAATCCACTGGAAAAAACATGGATGGATTGACCTGAGATATGCTCGATACAGATGAAAATAACAGCGACCCTGTCTTGAAGACAGGGCCGCTATAAATACTAAACAATCAACAATCAAAGTAGCAAGAAAACCTCTTATTACGGCAGGGACGCATTGTACTCATTAATCAAAAAGGCATCTTTGTAACCCCATGGTGCCAGATCGCCATTGCTTATTCTACTAGGACACGGTGAACCGGCGGGGTCATACCATACCTTATTTGCTGGTATAAGGTCTTCTTCCTCCATCATCCAGCATTGCCAGATATTGTCTTTCTCAATACCAACAGTCGGTTTACTTTCAAAGCCCACATGTCCGTCCGCATAAAGGACGTTCTGTCCTTCCCCCTGATGGGCAAAGGAATTCGCCAGGTGGTCGGGGTCAAACAAACTGAGACTTCCCTCGTCGTCCTGAACGCTTGGTGCAACTTCGTTTGTTCCAAGATGAGCAAGCTTGTTACAAAGGTCGGCATTCTTATCAAGAAAGGGGTTTCTGTCTGCCGCTACGGGACTTTGAGGATTCCTTATCGCGCTGATAGGAAAGCTACCAGCAGGATCCGCCTCTGAATTGTAAAAGGGTGAGTGATAAGCGTAACTTACATACGTTGCTGTTAAACCAGTTGGAGGACCTGGACCAAAATCCCAAAAATCAGTAAGGGTGGCGTTCACGGGCAAATTTTTAACCTCGGAGAGTTCGAACACCTGTGAACCTGTATCTCCTTTGCAGACAAATTGTTTTGTGGTTACATCTGAAAATTTCACAAGAAGATAAAAACAAGAGGAAATAGTAGCAGGTAGACCTCCAACTCGACTAACACCAAACGCACTATTCGTACCCGTTTCAATCAGAGCCGTCCAATTAGCAATCGCCATATCAGTGTCCCACTCACTCCTTCTGCCGCCTGCCCGAGGGAACCTCTCATTGTGGTCATTGGCATAGACTAACATCGATTTGCCTATGCCGGAGAGATTAGTACCGCATATCAATCGATAGGCGACCTCTCGCACCCGAGCAAGCGCTGGCATCAAAATGCCCATCAAAAGCGCTATGATCGAAATTACGACCAATAGCTCTATTAATGTAAAACCTTTTTTACGTCTCATTTTTTGTCCTCCTTTTAAAACATTCTTCTAAGATTCACAAGCCCAACTGTTCTTAAGCCCATATCTTCGGAATTGCAATTATAAATTACGCAAGAATACAATTTCCAATTACCTGCTTCTTCTGTAAACCCTTGTGAATCTCTTTCAATTTTTTTTCGCTTAAGAACAACTGGTTAACATCTACATTGAAACCGAATATTCATAACAGACAGTTTTAGAGTTTAACATGCACTACTGCTGTTCACATTTAACAGTCAATACGCACTCGTAAAGGAAGGCAGGTTCAAGATATGATAAAAAAACTGATATATGATGGCTTTTCAAATATAATAAGGTTTTAAAACCTACCTATACCTTCACATAAATAATAACACAGGAATTCCTTTCTGTCAAATAAAATCTCAAAAAATATTTTATTTTTTCACTTATTCTTGAATTTTTTTTAAAATTCCCTTAATCTCTAAAATCTTATACATAACAAAGCTAAACGAGGTATATATGGCTGATGACAAGAATGCCGAGAATATAAGAAAAACGCTGGAAAAACACAATCAAAGCCACTTGCTGCAATTTTTTCAAGACCTGAACGAGAAACAAAAACAAGACCTTGCCCGACAAATCGAACAACTTGACCTTGGCCAAATCGATGTCTGGATTGAAGAAATCGTAAAAAGGCACAAATCAGCCGAGATTCCAACCAGTTTTGCTCCCCCAAAATCATACAAAGCACAACCTTTTGAACCTCATCAGCAGCAAAAATACCAAGAAGCGGAAGCTATTGGCCAAAATGCAATAAAGGACGGCAGGGTAGCCGCATTAGTCGTCGCAGGCGGACAGGGAACCCGCCTTGGCTTCGACGGGCCAAAGGGGAACTTCCCTATAAGCCCAGTAAGAAACAAAACCCTTTTTGAAATCTTTGCAGCAACCATCGCTGCCGCCTCAAAAAAATACAACTCCAGACTGCCCTGGTATATTATGACAAGCTCTTTGAACCACCACCAAACGGTGAATATCTTCAAATCAAACAACTACTACGACCTGGGTGAGAAAAACATCCTCATCTTCCAACAGGGAACGCTTCCGAACTTCGATTTCGATGGAAAAATACTCTTAGCCGACAAGGACAAAATCGCCTGCTCCCCGGACGGCCACGGCGGCGTAATAAAAGCACTTTATAAAAGCGGCGCCGTCGATGATATGAAAAAACGAGGCATCAAATACATCAGCTACTTCCAGGTGGACAACCCGCTAACCAATATTTTCGATACGTTGTTCATCGGCCTGCACATCCTCGACGATGCCCAGATGTCCTCAAAAGCCCTGCCCAAAGAAGCTCCCAAACAACAGGTAGGAAACTTCTGCCTTCTCGACGGGAAAGTTACCGTTATCGAATACTCTGACCTGCCCGACAAGCTGGCTGAAAAAACAAATGACGACGGCTCACTCGTGTTCAACCTCGGAAGCATCGCTATACACATCATAAACCGAACCTTTATCGAGAAATTAAACCAAAAACATTTTTCCCTGCCGCTACACAAAGCCGTCAAAAAAATCCCTCATATCGATAAAAACGGCAACCGCATAAAACCGAAAGAACCAAACGGGGTAAAACTGGAAACCTTTATCTTCGATGCCCTGCCGATGGCATCAAATTCCATAATCCTCGAAACGGACAAAGAGCAGGAATTCGCACCTTTGAAAAATGCTCAGGGACTCAACAACCCAGATAATGTAAGAAAAAGAATGGTCGCCCGTTGTGCCCAATGGCTTGAATCAGCCGGCGTTCCTGTGCCGCGAAATCCCGACGGCTCCGCCAATGCAACCTTAGAAATAGCTCCTTCATTCGCCCTCTGCAAAGACGACCTCAAAGAAAAAACAAACCAAATCCCAAAAATTAATCCAGGCGATAACCTCTATTTGCAATAAAAGGAAACTAACCAAAAATCCCCGCTGTTAAAAAATTCCCACTGTTAATTTCCTCGTTTGCAATTATAATGTGCCAAACCAACTATTAAAAAAGGAAGTCTATGAGTAATAGCGATTCAGATACTAAACTGAACTTTGTTCGTCAGATAGTAGCGGATGATATAAAGAGCGGTAAATGGGACGGCAAGGTGGCGACTCGATTTCCGCCTGAGCCGAACGGCTTTTTGCATATCGGGCACGCAAAAAGCATCTGCCTGAACTTCGGAATCGCCGAGGAATTCGGCGGCACCTGCAACCTCAGATTCGATGACACCAACCCCATCAAGGAAGAACAAAAATACATCGATTCAATCAAAGAAGATATTCGCTGGCTTGGCTTCGACTGGGGGGACCAGCTCTATTACGCTTCCGACTACTTCGAGAAAATGTATGAATTCGCAGTCAAGCTTATAAAGAAAGGTAAGGCCTACGTCTGCGAGCTCACCGGCGAGCAAATCAGAGAATACCGAGGCACGCTAACTTCACCCGGTAAAAACAGCCCTGACAGAAGCCGCTGCGTCGAAGAAAATCTCGAGCTGTTCGAGCAAATGCGTGCAGGCGAATTCCCCGACGGCTCTAAAACGTTAAGAGCGAAAATCGATATGTCCTCGCCAAATCTCAACCTCAGAGACCCCGTGATGTATCGCATTCTGCACGCAACACACCCTCGCACGGGCGATAGATGGTGCATATATCCGACCTACGACTGGGCACACGGCTTAGAAGACTCAATAGAAAAAATAACACATTCAATCTGCACTCTCGAATTCGAAAATCACAGGCCTCTCTACGACTGGTATCTTGAGCAGCTCGACATTCACCATCCGCAGCAAATCGAATTTGCCCGATTGAATCTCTCCTATAGCGTAATGAGCAAAAGGAAACTGCTGCAACTGGTAAGCCGGGGCCGCATTTCCGGCTGGGACGACCCCAGAATGCCCACCATCTCAGGGATGAGAAGAAGGGGATACTCACCGCAGTCCATAAGGAACTTCTGCAAAAAAATCGGCGTCAATAAATTCAACAGCACTATCAGCCTTGCACTGCTGGAACACTGCATAAGGGACGACCTCAATAAAACCTCTGGACGGGTAATGGGCGTATTAAACCCGCTGAAAGTTATTATCGATAACTACCCCGACGGCAAAACCGAGTATCTCGAAGCCGTAAACAACCCCGAAGACTCCTCCTACGGCACCAGAGAAGTGCCCTTCTCAAAAGAGCTTTACATCGAACAGGGTGACTTTATAGAAGAGCCGCCCAAAAAATTCTACCGATTAGCTCCCGGAAGAGAAGTGCGTCTGCGATATGCCTATTTTATAACGTGCACCGATGTGGTTAAAAACGATGCCGGCGAGATAGTCGAACTGCACTGCACCTATGACCCCGCCACAAAAGGAGGCAACGCACCCGATGGAAGAAAAGTAAAAGCAACTTTGCACTGGGTAAGCGCAAAACATTCTCTCAATGCTGAAGTCAGATTATACGAGACCCTCTTTACAAAAGAGAATCCCGACGATACCCCCGCAGGAAAAGATTTTACCGAAAGCTTAAACCCCAAATCACTGGAAATAATAAAATCCTGCAAAATCGAACCATCCGTCAAAGATGCAAAACCTCTCGACAGATTCCAGTTCGAAAGAAAGGGCTATTTCTGTCTCGATACCGACAGCTCGCCGGAGAAGATAATCTTCAACCGTACTGTCCCGCTCCGCGACAAATGGGCTAAAATCCTGAAACAAAAAAAGAACAGAGAAAAACAAAAACAACAAAAGAAAAAATAACAAAAGAAGCAGGAAAGATAACCAACTCTCAAAAACCGCACACTAAAAAGGCCAGGCCCAGGGAATCAAAACAGTAGCGCAGAACATAAGCAGGATATTGAGCGGTAGTCCGACTTTCACAAAATCCGTAACCCGATAACCGCCCGGCCCATAAACCATAAGATTCGTTTGATATCCCAGCGGCGTTATAAAGCTCGCCGAGGCAGCGAAAGCCACCGCCATTACGAACGGCCTCGGACTAACACCCATCTGCATCGCAATTGCCACAGCAAACGGAAAAACGAGTGCTGCTGCAGCGTTGTTAGTAATCGTTTCCGTAAAAATACTCGTCATAAGATATACAGCCGCCAATACGGCATAAGGGCCTAACGACTCAGTGGCTCCGACTATAAGTTTAGCTATTGCCTCCGCACAACCCGACTCAACAAGCGCCTTTGCCATTCCAAATGCTGCTGCGATGGCGATTAAGGTTCGCCAGTCAACGCTTTGACGTGCATCCGTAATAGAGATACATCGAACGGCTACCATTAAACCAGCGATGAGGAAAGCGGCGACGACAATTTTCACTATTCCCGTCACCATTAAAACAATAAGCAAGCAAAGCAAAAACAAAGACAATATCGTTTTGTCATATCGCAGCGGACGAGACCCCTCCACTATCCCTACCAGCAGGAAATCAGGATTATTACGATTCGCCCGTCTGAAGTGCACTCCCGCCCGGAGCAAAAGAGTATCACCCGGCCTTAAGACAATATCTCCGACCTTACCTGTAAGCCGCTGCCCGCCGCGGTGAACCGCTACTATAACGGCATTATAGTGAGCTCGGAAATCCGCATCACGTATAGTTTTGCCAACACTCGGACAATTCGGTGAAACAACTGCTTCGCAAAGCATTCTTCTTGAGCGTTTTGCCGCTTCAGCTTCGTAAGTTGTATCTTCGGCAGGGACCAGTCCCGGGATTTTTTCAAGGTCAACGATTGTGTTTACTACACCGGTAAATGTAAGGACATCTTCTGCGAGCAGCTTATAATCCGGAGATACCGGGGACATTGTTTGTTCCTGTCGCGTAACTTCTACAAGGAATAAACCCGGCAGATGACGCAGACCTGCCTGCTCAATCGTCTGTCCGAGAAGGCGGCACTGCGGCTTAACAAGCAGATTAACAAGATACTCACGAGAAGAGGACATCAACTCTTCCATCGGTTCCCTTCGCCGAGGCAGTAAATGCCGTCCCACAAAAATAAGGTATATGATACCTATGATTGCATAGGGAAGACCAACCCGTCCCAGCTCAAAGAAGCTCATCGGATACAAATTCTCTGCCGAAGCGGGACTCATCCGGCAGGTTTCCTCCATCAGACCGTTAACAACAAGGTTCGTACTTGTGCCGATTAAAGTGCACGTTCCACCCAATATACACAAATAAGAAAGCGGAAGCAAAAGTCTCGAAGGCGCAACTCGGTGCTTCCTGCACCAGTCAGATATTATCGGGATAAACATTGCAACAATAGGAGTATTGTTAAGAAATGCAGAGAGTGCCGGCAATAATCCGGCCATGCGTGTCAAGAAAGCTCTCTCATCTTTGACTCGACCAAACAGCCGCCTTCCCAGCTCTTCAAGAGCACCAGTCTCGCGTAGAGCCGCCGCAATTACATAAAGCGCTGCTACTGTAAGCATTGCCGTGTTGGAAAAACCGGAAAGCGCCTGCTCGGGTGTAATAATACCCACGAGGGTAACAAGTACAACTGCGCCTAATAACAAGGCGTCAGGTGAGATATTGCGGATTAATCCCGCAATCACTAACCCAAGAACAAGTAAACAAAAAATTGCTTCCCAGCCCATATATCATCCAGAAAAAATTCAAAACCTGTTATGCTCTGAAAATCCAGATTAACTAATCTTTCCTATAACTTCGACATTTATAACTATATTCTTTTCTTTTTTAAGAAATAACATCCTCTAATGCGCCCCGCCGAAGGCGGGACAGCCAGCATCTCAAACTGTAAGCAGCTCATAACAGGCGATAGAGGCAAGCAGAATAAAGGCAACCCTCACCAGATTCTTAGGCGCTTTATATAGTAATTTGCTCCCTAAAAAAGCTCCCGCTATCGCACCGGGAATAATACATCCTGCCATTTTAAGGGATTGAACAACAGCAATATTATGCTCTGCCAAAGTTATATTCTTATAAAACGCCCCGACCAAGGCGATGCAGACTATAGTCGCCGCCGAGTTGGCTATCGCCCGCTTCAACGGCATCCGCAAAAAAAGCTGCTGGGCTGGGACACAAAGGACTCCTCCTCCAATCCCAAGCAATCCCGCCGGCACCCCTGTCAAAAGTCCGCAAAATATCAGCAGCGGCACCGAATATCTGACGCCCGTAATATCGAACCCTCCGTCTTCGCCGAACGTCCCTGAAAATCTTAATAAATTATAAAAAATTACATAAACCATAAACAAGCCGAATATCCGCGCCAGAAGATAACTCCTGCCGCCTGCAAAGAAGCTGCTGTTGCTCATCGCCACGCCCGCCAAAATCCCCAACGCCGCTGAAGGTATAAGATACTTCAAAATCGCCCTGTTTAAATACCCGCCCCGCTTATGAACCAGCACCGCCGAGCCGCCTACAAAAAAATTACATATCATCGCCGAGGCCTGATAAAGATGCTGATTTTCGCCATAGATAATCACCATAGCCGGTATCATCACCACCGAGCCGCCGATACCAAGCAAGCCCCCGAAAAAACCCATAACCACCCCCACCAAAAGATAAATCAGATAGTCCATTGTTAAAAATATCAACCAAAAAGTTCAGTGAATTTTCCCTCTATACTGTTACCGGCACAAAGCGTCTGACCAACAAGACAGGCCTGCACACCAAACGCTTTCAACTTCTCCACGTCGCTGCGATTTTTAATCCCGCTCTCTGAAACTACTTTCAGGTCATCTTCAATAAGGTCCATAAGCCGACCGGTTGTATTCAAATCAACCTCCATCGTCGAAAGATTGCGGTTATTAATCCCCAGGACGCTGTAACCTTTCTTTGGAAAACCCACTAAGCTGCGCACGTGCAAAAGCGTATCCGCCCCGTGGACTTCCAAAAGAGTCGTCAAAGTCAACTCCGATGCGACAATCAATAAATCCATCAGCTCGCCGGCCCGGAGGACATCCGCTATCAAAAGTATCGCATCGGCACCTGCCGCCCGCGACTCATACACCTGCCACTTATCTACAATAAAATCCTTACGCAAAACCGGAAGAGAGACCGCCTCCTTGACCCGGCTGAGGTATTCCAGCTTTCCCTGAAAATATTTTTCGTCTGTTAGAACGCTTATAGCATCCGCCCCGCAACTCTCATAGACCTTTGCAATACGGACCGCATCGAAATCGCTGCGTATAAGTCCCGCTGACGGCGACGCTTTCTTTACCTCCGCAATAACGTTTATCCCCCTGCTGTTATTCTTCGTTACCGCTTTATAAAAATTGCGGCATTTACCCAAACCGCTAACCTCCTGGTGAAGCTGCTCGATGGACTTCTGCGATTTCCTCGATGCAACCTCCCTGCGTTTATCCGCTATAATTTTATCCAATATAGTCAAAGTAACACCTCTGCCGATTCCGGAAATTACTTCGTATCACTCACTTTCACATAAGCCATACGAACCTGGCTCAGGGTATCATCAAAAACCTTTTTTTCTTCTTCCGACAAATTTCCTTTCGTTTTCTCCTCCAGCACCTCCAACATATCGATATGATACTTAGCCAGCTGAAGGTCCGGCTCTTTCTCCTGACCTTCAACTTTGAGAACGCCCATAGCAAACAACGCCTGCGTCGTCAGCATGCTTAAAAGCGCTGCAAAACTACCTTTCGGCAAAGGACCGCGACGCCTGGCTTCCGGCTCTTTTTGTTCCTTCTCTTTTTTCTCTTTGGTCGAAAGCTGCTCCTTATCTTTCCGTGCCTCCTCTTTCCAGTCCTCATCTACGATAATCTTTTTTCCTTTCGTGTCCTCATTTTTCTCTTCTTCTGCCATACCAATACTCCTTTGCCTTAAAGAGCCAGTGTTTTATTCCTATTATTCATCCGTTATCGATACTTTCTCATTCCCTTCTCAATATCTTTTTTCTGTTCCTTCTCGACCATCCTTCTGCGTTTATCGTATTTTCTCTTACCCCTGGCAATAGCCAGCTCTATCTTTGCTATTCCCTTCCGGCCAAAATATATACGCAAAGGCACAAGCGTAAATCCACGCTGTTCGAGTTTGCTGCGTATCTTACGAATCTCGGACTTATGCAGCAACAGTTTTCTTCTCCGCTTCGGGTCATGATTAACCGAGCCGCCCATCTCATACTGTGATATATTCGCACCGACAAGCCAGCATTCATTGTTCATAATCCTGCCGTAAGCTCCGGACAAATCCGCCTGCCCCTCACGGAGGGACTTCACCTCCGTGCCTAACAGCGCAAGGCCCGCCTCGAAAGTTTCCAACAGCTCAAAGTTATGTTCCGCCTTTTTGTTAGCCGTAACTACATGCGCTGTTTCAGCCTTATTTTCGCTTTTCCTTTTCATTCAAAATATACTAACTCCTATCCAGCGCCTTTGCAAGACTGCTTCTATCCGCTGAAGGCGGACCAACAAGATAAAAAGAACCATTTCCATCAAGGAAAGTTTTCCCCTGCCGTCTCTTTACAAATACATCACTTCAAAAACAATTGATGCACGAAGGCGGCTGCCAGCCATACTGCAAAACCAAGACCTAAGACGAGCCATAACGGAAGCTGCCGACAAAAGCAAAAATACGCCGCCAGGAAAAACAAAATGCTCGGCACTATCCCCCATAACACCCCCTGAGTATATTCCGAGAGCAGTTTCAAATCATCGGGATTATCCATATAAAGCCAGATAAGCACAATCCCGCCTTCGGCGGGTCAACGGCATTACTGCTATCAATCCTGCAAGAGATGGGAATTTACGGTCTATCTAATCACAAAAAGCTATTATACAGGCACTAATCAGCAATTTGACAATCAATCGCATAAACGAAGCCCCCGCTTCTGCTGTCCATAAGCCGATTAAAGACTACTGCTTTGTCACGGTTAAAGATTTGGGTACAGGGACTTCAGTTTAATCCGGGCTTTTTCAACAGTGAACTGCCAATCGATGCCTCGTTGTTTTTCGTTGCTGGAGTCGGCCCAAGACGAC
>JAUVVQ010000064.1 GCA_030604525.1 Phycisphaerae bacterium
CCACGAGCGATCATAATCCCATCAGAAGCTTCCAATATTTCATCGATATTTTGAATCCCCTGCCGATTTTCAATCTTTGCAATTATCTGACATTTCAACCCGCTGTCCTTAATAAAGTCTTTGACGTGGACAATATCCTGTCTATTCCTGACAAATGACTGGCCGATAAAATCAACTTTATTCTTAATCGCAAAGTATAGGTCTGATTTATCTTTTTCGGTCAAACCTTCAAATTTCAAGTTAATATCAGGAATATTGATTCCCTTATTCTCTTTTAATATCCCAGGAACAATCACCTCTGCCTTAAGACAATCCTTAGTCCTGGCTTTTACTTTGAGAGAAATATTGCCGTCATCTATATAGATTAAGCTGCCTATTTTTATATCACGCAATGCCCCCTCGTAATCAAACGGTATAATACCCTTATCACGTGCATTATCTTTATTCGTCAATCTGATTATTTGTCTCTTCTTGAGTTCAATCGTTTTTCCCCTGCTGTATTTGAATCTGCCGATTCTTATCCGGTAGCCTTCCAGATCCTGCAATATTCTGATATGCCGTCTGTACTTTGAATTCAGTCTTCTGACCAAATCTACATTATGTTTATGCTCCTCATGGCTACCATGAGAGAAATTAAGTCTCACCATATCCATTCCGGCTAACATCATCTTTCTTAACACAGTAGTGTTTCCGCTCGAAGGGCCTAATGTACAGATTGTCTTTGTCCTGATCATTTTCTACCTAACAAAGTTTATAAGTTACATCCTCTGTTTCTCATTTCTTTAATACGGCCGTAAGCAGACTTTGAGCATCACATTCAGATTTCTAAGCAAATATAAAGCAGTATAACCGCAATTCTACTATGATCCGGAGAAATTTGCACAATATTTTCAGTTTATCTTTTACTTATAATGTACCAGCATTTTTTAGCACTTGTTTTCTATGTTGCCGAGAACAGTTTACAATAGAATAAAAGCATTCTTGAAAGAAAGCTGAATGACAGTAAGATAACAGGGGCTATCTAAAATTACAATTTTACCGAATGCTAAAGGCGACAAGAGATGGCAAGTTAAGAGAATGTTATAATTTTGATTTTAACCGGGGAAAATGAATTTGTTCCGACAAGACAGGAAGGAAAATATGAGTTTTTTGGATTTAGCAAATAAAAGATACAGCGTCAGAAATTATAAAAACAGGCCAGTTCCACAAGAAAAAATTAATCGATGTATCGAAGCTGCAAGATTGGCTCCTTCTGCATGTAATTCACAGCCCTGGAAGTTTATAGTAGTTGATGATCTCAAGTTTATAAAAGAGTTGGCAAATGCGGCTTTTGAAGGGATACTGGACTTTAATCATTTTGCATTTAAAGATCATGTACTGATTTTAATAGTTTACGAAAGGCAAAAAATGTTTGATAAATTTGGAGGTATCGTTAAAAAGAAAAACTTCAGCCTGATGGATATAGGAATAGCTGCTGAACATCTTTGTCTTCAAGCCGCAGAAGAAGGGCTGGGAACCTGTATGCTTGGCTGGTTCAACGAGAAGAAAGTAAAGAAAATACTTTCAGTCCCTAAGCTTAAAAGAGTGGAGCTTATAATTTCTGTTGGTTTTTCTGCTGATGAAAAAATTCCCCGTAAAAAAAGAAAAAGTATAGATGAAATTCTAAGCTACAATAAATATTGTTAATATCCCCGAAAAGGAGAAAGTTAAATGAAACGTCTGATGAATTATTTTCTAAAAGGCCTTCTGGTTTTTGTCCCGGCAGCGTTGACCGTTTTAACTATCGTTCTGGTCTTTACAAAGCTCGATGGACTGTTAAAGATTCCCATTCCAGGCATGGGTTTGGTTATTACGATACTGTTTATCACATTGATCGGTTTTTTGGCATCGAATTTCATTGGAAAGAAGTTTTTCACCCTCATTGACGGGCTTTTTACCAAATTGCCGGTGGTTAAAATGCTGTATTCAGCTATCAAGGATTTAATCGGAGCGTTCGCCGGTGATAAGAAAAGTTTTGACAAGCCGGCCATTGTTGAACTGACGCCGGGGGGAGCTAAGGCAGTGGGATTTATCACAAGAGACGATCTGGAATTCTTATCTTTATCTGATCAGGTGGCGGTTTATTTCCCACAGTCATACAACTTTGCTGGCTCGGTATTGATTTTCCCATCTGAGAGGGTTACACCGGTTGATGTTGATAGTTCTGAGGCAATGGCATTTGTCGTCTCCGGCGGAGTCTCAGGAAAATAACTTAAAAACCCAAACTGACTATTTATCCTGTCTTGTCGTAGTTTTTAATTGTATGCAGCAAAAGGAAACTCATAATGTCAACCGGTAAACGTTTCAGTACTGTTAAAAAGGTCGCTATAGTTCTTCTGCCTGTCATGGTATGTCTCACTGGCATAGGAGGCTGTATAGAACAGGCATCTGTCAGCAATCTTAATCTCACGATACTGCGAACACGGGCGGCGGAAGCGTATACTTCAGGCTTTGCAGCGATTATGCGGGAACCAGTTTCGTCTGTTGATGAGATATGGGTATTGCGGGAAATCTTGAAATTGACTCCGGATGAGGTACTTCAACAGTTTGTAAACGACAAGGCAGCGAGTCTCAGAGGAGATTCTTTCATGCGTTTAATCGACCCTAATGTTTCTCGTGTCGATTTGCCTGCAGATCCATGTTCTGGTTTTACCCGCTTTTATGGCTATGTGCTCGCTCCATTTGGGAGGCATAGGAATTTTACCGGCGATCTTTGTGTAGTCCTTCAGGCATTTTTTATACTCCTGTCCGTAACCGAAAAAATACCAGTCCTGTCGTTCGCCTTCAGGACGCTCAACGACCCAATTCCAGTCGGGATTACCATCGAACAAAAGTGTTTCAGAATCATCAACCCAGGCCCAGCCGCTTCTTGAGAGCAAACCTTATTCAAGGTTCTTTAGGTTGCCTCCTCGCCAGCCGT
This sequence comes from Phycisphaerae bacterium, assembly GCA_030604525.1. GTDB lineage: Bacteria > Planctomycetota > Phycisphaerae > Sedimentisphaerales > Anaerobacaceae > JAUVVQ01. The sequence continues at coordinate 2,960 of JAUVVQ010000064.1, forward strand.
CAAGGGTACGGGTAGTCCCTTTTAAGTTTAATGCGTCTGTCTTGCGGTATTCTGGGGGGGGCTTCGAACTCCAATGTCTCGCCGTCGTAGATCGCTCCAAGCTCCTCGCCGGCTATCTGGATCTGTACCCTCTCGCCATCCTGTTCGTACTTTGCTGCAACGCCATCATCGCCGATATCGCCGCCCGATACGGTCGCCTTGCCATCTTCACTAAAGACCAATGTGTACACCTTGCCTTCCCTCTCGGCAGTCAGTCTCTTGCCCACCAGAGACATTGACTCATCCTTTTTAGCTTCCACCTACTGAAAGCAAGCCAACACAAAACTCAACACAATCAAAATTAATCCTGTCTTTTTTGTCTTTGATTCCTTCAAAAGTAAGTGATTTAACTTTTACTTCAATCAATGACATGCTGTCCTGCAGAAATTGAGAATTCCGTCGGCTTTTGTGACTGCATTTTTGTCCATATAACAAGTGCCCTTTTACCGTTAGTGTCTCTGATAATTCCCTGTCGGAGGTTTTCGCCTGACGATACAGTCTTACCGTTAATAGACAAATAAGCTTTTTTATTACTGTCCCAGTTTTTCACTAAGAAACAGGGATTCACAATAGGGGATTGTTCGGAAGCAAGTAATCTAAAGGAGAAATCATCATCCTTCTTTATTACCTTATACTCATGTTTATACCTGTTATACCCACTAACGATACAGCCGGAACCATCAGACATAATAGGAGGATTGTTATACATTCTCGCCAGAGGCAGCAGCTTTAACGCCGTTTCTTTAGATGTTGCCTCTCTCGGTATTATCCCGAACATAAAGGGAACGGTTATGCTTTTTTCTGTCCCGTCGATAAGCCGATGCTCCTTTTGCTCTATTGGAAGACGAGTATCCATAATAATAGCGCCCGTGCAGGTAGATGAGAAATGACCATTGACGCTAAAAATACTCCTGCCGTCACACGGAATCTGCTCAATCGGCCAATGGTCCCACCACGGGAAACAATAAGGATATTGTCGCCTTGTACCTTCTAAACAGGTGTCGGGATTATCAGCGTTGCAGAGGTCTTGAATACCCACAATCCCTATGGCAAAGGGCCAGGCATTGGCCTTTATATTATAAGTTTTAGCCGCTCCCAGCGCGATATGCCTGCCCTCCGGCCAGCCGGTCTCCCAATTCAATTCTGATACTTCGCCGTCGAGATTGATTACGGTATTAGCTTCCTTCTCAAGAATATCAACCGGACGCATACCTGGAGGAATTACATAATTTTCCTGCTCATAGGAATGCCATAAATTCTGTTCGGAACACCATAATGTCACCTTGCGTCCTACCGTTGCATCAGGGTAGATTGTCCAGAGGTCATCAGTCCAGCAGCCCCAGCCGTCTGGCTGCTGGTGTGTGATATGATAATAAAGGTCGTTGCTGCAGCTTCTAAATTCCACCACTACCCTGGCGGGAGTATTTTCAATGACCTTCACCTTGGCATAGCGGCATTGTTTGTCCATCAAGGCCTCCTCGCAGCCGTTTACCCCCCTGGTCTCGACGGCTTCGTGCTGCATACCGATACCGTTGGATGCATATTGAACAGGATAATAAGCGATGCCGTGCCACCATACGATTTTAAAATCATATTTATCGAAAAGAAGCACTTTATCAGCATCTTCTCCGAAACGAAAACGACGGTCAAAATCATCCTCCAAACTCAACAATGTATGACTAATACCGAACCGTTTACCAGGTCCTGAAGGTCCCAGGGGAACCTGTTTGAATTCCAAAGGCTGTGCTATTTTGGGTTGAGCATGATTATAGGCCTCTTCTACCTGCCGGGCGGTTAAAGCAGAATTGTAAATCTTTATCTCATCCATCAATCCATCTCACCTGCCATTACACCATTCAAGTAAAGCTTAATACCTTTTGTGCTATCGAATGTGCCTGTTACGTGGGACCATTTCAGAAGCGGCAGTGTAAAGTTATTTGATTTGTCTATTTGGCTGTATTCCCTAAACGATATTCTTCCTTCTTTATCACTTAACGGTTTTGAGCTATTGCATTTTTGCCAGCCGCTGGAAGTAGCTACCCATAAACCGAATCGGCTGTTTGCATCCATTCCGAAAAAGAGGCCCTTATCAGCAGTTTTCTGCATCACAATCGGACACCAGTTCCACGGATAACTCCGCGGCGCAATCCACGCCTCTATTGTAAATGCTTTTGAGTTTATCTCCGGTGCATTCGAGGATTCACGTTTTATGAACGTGTCATATTCGTTAAGCCGGAGAGCTTTTCCAACAACACCAACCTGCCGACTGAAATGTCCTTCAATTGCATCTTTGCTTTGACTGACCTTATCTACGGTTAAATTACCATCGACCTGCTCAAACGCCCACCATGCAATTGGAGAGCCAAACCTGCCCGAATCACGGTCAAGGACAACATTAACTTCATCCGAAGTCTCAAGTTCACCATCGCTAACCGTTAAACGAAACACATATAAACCATCAGATTCGACATCTACATTTGTGGTTAATTTCTTTGCGTCTTTAAACTTAACTTCACCAGGGCCGCTTATTTTCTCCCATTTAAATTTAATAGAATCATCCGGTAATCCATCATCTGAGAAGATGCCTCCGAGGGTAAAATTATAAGGTCCTGACGAATCCTGCTCAACTAAAAGAGACTTATCATCACCTGCACTTGCTGTTGACGGTTTGTTTACAGGACTATCAAATCGACCCGGGATAATAACAATCTCACTGCCTTTCCTGAACGGGGAATTAAACCAAATAATCAGGTTCGTTAAATCAAAAGTATGCTCGTATCCAGCCCGGAAATCCGTGAATGGTTCTGAGTCAACCTGGATGCTCTCGATTGGTGCCAGTCCCCAATTGCGGATTTCAATAACCGGATTGATTACTTCGCTCTGAAATCTTAATGTCAGTTTTTCGGGCTTTCCGTTTGTTTTTAACTTTAATACATTTGACCCTTTTGCTTTATCGAAACCTTTTTTTAGATACCTATCGGCATTTATTGTTAAGGAAAATTCAGGTTTGGTTTTAGAAATATTTGTGGCACCGTTTTCCTGTAAGCTTAATTTGCGACATAGCAGGTTCTCCGGCATTTCCCATTGTTCAAGGCTATCAGTCGGCCTTCGGATGCTTCTCAATAAAGTCCCATCCGGATAAACCGTGAAATATTCAACAGCCCAGTCAGCGGGAGAAATATCATAAGAGTTATCGAATTCTATAACATATCGCCAGCGTATGATAATTCTTACAGGATTTGATTCTACTATTTCTACCTGAGAATATATATTCGTATTATCAGGCCTTTGTTTTGGTCCATCACCGCTGCGCTGTATTTCTTCTTTTAAGAACCACTTGCCTTTTTCTGTTTGCCAGTATGGCAGATAACTTGAGCCCCGCCAGAAAACCAGCTTGCCTTCGGCTCGTCCGACATTTACGACTATATCTGCAAACTCGCTGGTTCGGGAATGCTTCTCGAATTCCTCGCCCGAATCGACTTTTGTATAATAAGCGTAAAAATCATCAGGAGACTCTAAAGCGAATGAAGTGTTTATGAAGACGAATGTAAAAAAAAACATTAAAACAAGAAAGACTCTTTTTAAAAAAACTATCGCATCCATCACAAACTCCTTTATATTTGACATTTCCCATTTTTACCCCGTTAGTGGCTTTTCCTTCAGGTCTCTAACGGGGTTCACGATTACAAAATAAAATTTTGTCCATACGGCATCAATAATTTTACAAAAGTTACTTTGAACTATCAAGGAGTCTCTTTTCCGAGGCAGCTTTGTTGAACATTTGCACGAAAATACGTTTTTTATGCCCCGGACTTCTTCCAGCTCCTGCTTTTGTGCATTTTCGCCTCTCGCCCGTTTCAATTTTGCCTCGGCTTCGGCTGCACATAATACCTGACCCGTTTTTTGAGAGCGACTTGCCTGTAAGGGTCTTCAGTCGCAGGCGTCTGGTACCACCTGACTGTCGTGGCATATAACAGCGGCCAGTTATTGCCGTGGTATTTCTCAATGGTTGCTTCAAAGCTCTTGTGGAAGGGCACATTGTCAGCAATCTGACAGCGCACTATTGCAATATGCCCAATATTCTCATGGTTTCTGGTTTGACATTCCAGGCTGCTATCAAACTTCTCGGGTGTCCCCCATGCGTAGCCGAAGTAATCTTCGCTGCCGGTGCCAAAAGTAGAGGGCATCTTCTCGCCGTCAACGAAGAACTTTTCATCACCTTCGCCCCACCAGTAATCCTGCGATACTTCGTCATCAAAAAATTCACGAGCTGCCGTGCCCCGAGCAAAGAAATCACCTTCAGGAACACTACGCTGGTATTTTTCCCTTAACGCTTCGTTCCAGAGGGGGAACGGATTCCAGATATGCAATTGGAATCCACAAAAACGACCAGCGGTTCCACTCGTTTTGAGAATCGGCCAATCAGGCCAGCGGTCTTCGCTGAATCGCTGCTTGTCCAGCCCGCTGTAATCATCACGATGCCACTTGCAGTGAAAGCGAAGCAGGTCGTTGACATCGCCGTTGACTTTGGCAGTATGGATCGTAAACCTAAGTTCACGGGGTTGGTCACCATCATTTCGCAGCACGACCTTCGCTTTGCTGAAAGGCATGTACCAGTTCGAGTAATACTTATCCACGGTCATACCCATCGTCAGCGACTTGAAAAGATTTTCGCCTGCACCGGTACCAAAGAAATCTCCAATCGGCGACCATACGACCGGTTTGGAATCATCGTCCCAGGTTATACTGATTGTAAGCTCTCGTAACACATCCAGCGACTCTTCCCAGGTCAGTTCAGGGCGATCCATAGTCAATGATGTAATTGCTGCGGGGTTATCATAACTTGCCAGCACCTTTTCCTGGCCTGGCTCCAGGCGAACTGTCACCTGTTTTACGTTGTCGTTTGGCGATACATAGATTTCCGGTCCACGCTGGCCCCACTGGTCGTTGACCTTCCGAAGTGCAGCTCTGTCTGACTCAGAAAACGTTCCCCTAAAAGACGGAACAGTTGTCGTCTTGGGAAATGTCGTATAGCTGATCTGATAATATTTGCCCCAATTCTTGGTTCCCTTGATGCGGATCGATTTCTGGAAGCCGATGGGGATATAAAAGTTCTGGCCTCTGGCGAGGATTCTGACCAGTTCAGGGTAATTAAAGGGGGGCTTTTTATTATTGAACATATCCAAAAACGGCATTGATAGCGTCGGCTGTTTTGCCCCATCGATATATATATCCCGCATTTCCCAAGTAAACAGTGACAAATGAATTGAATTATGATAGTATAGAGCTTATGGAGACCACTCAAGCCAGTTTTGACTATTCTGAATTGGAGAACCCAATGGGTGAAAGAAGCAAGG
>JAUVVQ010000078.1 GCA_030604525.1 Phycisphaerae bacterium
CTCATTTTGCGTTAAGTTGGGCAAAATAGAGGGGTTTGTTTTCTGCGCCAAAAACCAGCGCCATCTTCATCCACTTTGTGCCACTTTGACGTCAAGACTACAGCATGGCATTTTCCTTTTGAAAGCGGACCGCAGTAGACAGCTCTTACGCTATCAAGACCCTATTATTGGCTGCGCAGCAGAAAATTTGCTCTCCGTAAGGAGTCCCAAGGACTACTTTCTACTATCTCCTCTCTACTGCTCTATTTTTCGGGCACAGCCCGAAAAATCGGGGTGACACGATTCGAACGTGCGACTTCCTGCTCCCAAAGCAGGCGCTCTGGCCAAACTGAGCTACACCCCGAAGAACCGAATAATCCATATATCGGCTGATGTATTCTACCGAGAACAGCCCTGCATTGCAATAAAATCGTATTTTTGCCCGGATGTGTTTCGAAATTGCTTTCCGGCCTTCAACTTACGCCATTTTTCGTCAAAAAATAGTTTGCATATTTGCCTTAGTTAAGATATAATTCTATTTAGGGCTTTTGACCGATAGGAAGATTACATCTTAAAAAACTATGAGTTCCGGAACGAAAAGACAATGGCTGTTGCCGGCGTTTATTGTTTTGTGCGTGCTGTTTCTGTTTTTTGCAGCCAGCAGGTTCAGCCTGCCGTCCAAAGCGCGGGCTCAGTTAAAAGCCGGTGAGCAGAACGGCATTTTAGTGATTCCGATTCAAATCGGACGAGAAAGCTCTGTCCTGGCAATGGTCGATACGGTCGGTCAGACGCTGTGGGTTTATGAGTTAAGCATCAAGGCACCGCCTCACAGTCGATTGAAGTTGTTGGCGGCCAGAAGCTGGCGGTACGATAGAATGCTGCAGCAGTACAACACAGCCGAGCCTACGCCGGAACAGGTAAGGATACTTTTACAGAATTTGGGTAAAAGGAAGGATGTTGGCTTCGATTATTTGCAAATAATCGAACCTAACAGCGGTAATTGAGGTAAGAATAAAAAGGTAAAGTTTCATAGTCTTTTGCCGAAGAAGCAAAATGCCGAAAAAAACAATTAAACTGGTTTTTTTGGGAGAATAGATAATTATGGCTGGTATGTTTTATTCATTACGGGAGGCCGCCGGAAAGCTCAATAAAACTGAGGAAGAGATAAAAGAAATAGTCAAGGAAGGCAGATTGCGTGAGTTTCGTGACGGCCCGAATTTACTCTTTAAGGTTGATGAAGTTGAGGCTTTAATGGCCGACACAAGCATTACGGCACCCAAAGAACCTGCGGAACCTTCGGAATCCGCTCCTTCAGAGCAGCAGACAGAAAAGGACGAGATTTTGTTGGAGCCGGAAGCTGAGCCGGAGTTGGCCCCGGAGCCGGAATTGAAATCAGAACCGCAGGCTGAACCGTTGCTCGAGCCGGAAGTAGGGCCAACTGAAGAGCTGGCTGGTGGAACTGATTTGACCAGCGCCGATACCGCTTTAACCAGCGAAGGTATCAACGTTCTCGGCGAGACAGACAGCGATTACCAACTCACCGATGATACGATGGGAGAGACCAGGGTCGTATCGGATGAAGGTGCTTTGGATTCATCGGACCAAGGCTCTTTAACTTCATCTGCAGGAGAGATCTCGGCTCCGTCGGACGAAATATCTTTGGAAGATATTGAAGAGGATGTAAATCTGGACAGTTTCGGCAGCGGCTCAGGATTGTTGGACCTTTCGCTGCAGGCTGATGATACTTCGTTGGGCGGTATTCTTGATGAAATTTACACACCCGAGGGCGAGCAAGAGCAGAAGATACCGGAATCCGGTTCAGCAGTGGCTGTCGGGCCTGAAGAGATGCTTGCAGAGGAAGGGCTTGGCACCTCAGAGGTCGGCCTGGATGTTCGACCCGTTGCCGCCCGGTATGTTGAAGCGCCGCCGGATACTGTGAGCAATGCGTTTGGGATTATGCTCATTTTACCCCTGTTGACCGTTATCTACACTGCAATTGTGGTCGTGGCGGGTTTCAGCAATGCAAAGCCTGTCATTCTCGAGCAAATCCAGGGCATAATCTGGTATGTTATGATTGCTGCCGTCGTAGCTTCGTTTTTGATAATCGGCGTACCTTTTGCCCTTGCCGGCAAATCTGCCGGCCCCAAGGTGGCTAAGAAGAAGAAAGTCAAAAAGCCAAAAGCTAAAAAAGAAAAAGCCAAAAAGAAAAAAGCTAAAGGCAAATAAGCTCCGCAGCCGTTTGTGCAGCGACGATATCGAGTAAAAATTCACTTTCGGTTTGTTGAAATCGCTCGCTGACTCTCTATAGGTACTTCGGCTTTGACTGATTGGGTACTAATGTCTGTTCCTCAATTAGCTGTGCTTTTACCCGGATAAGACCACATTGGTCTTCTCCATCTGCAAACACCTCATAAACCTTAAATTTTACGTGCAAAGACCCAAATCAGCACTCTGTATTTATTTTGAAAATTATTCTTGACGGATAAATCAAAATCGGTTTTATTTGCTCACGATGGTGGACAATAGCGACATCGGCTGATGTCAGGAACCTGGAGATATGAAGCGGCTGTTTTTATAGGACGGCCGAAGAAATCTTTTATCTGTCTTAAGTTTTTTGGAAAGGAAGGAACCATGCGTATTCTAAAATTTTCGGGGGCGTTAATCGTATTTGTCTGTGCGTTAATACTGATGAATGGTTGTGTTTCGGAGCAGGAGTATAAAGACCTCAGGATTCAAAATAATACACAGCGCAAGCGCATCACTGAGCTTGAGAGTCACCTTGCCGTTGCTAACCTGAAGCTTGACCAGTTAAAAAGAAGACTTGAGACCGCCGAGGCCGGCGCCGGCGTCGAAACCGATGCCTTGAATAAGGAAATTGCTGCGCTCGAGAAGAACATCGAGGATAAAAAGGCTTTGATTGCTTCGATGCGTCAGCAGCTGCTCTTTGGAGGAGCGGCTTTGCCGGTCGAACTTAGTACTATGCTGGAGGATTTCGCCAAGGCTGAGGAAATGGTTGCCTATGATTCGAGCAGGGGTATTGTTAAATTCAAAAGTGATTTGCTTTTTGAACCCGGCAGCGACACGGTAGCTCCGGCGGCCGTCAATGCTATTAAGTCGCTTTGCGCCATTATGAATTCCAAAGAAGGCAAAAAGTTTGACGTTATAATCGCAGGCCACACCGATGATATACCCATAGGCAAGCCGGCAACGCGTGCCAAACACCCGACCAACTGGCACCTCTCCGCCCACAGGGCAATAGCTGTGATGCGGGTAATGGCAAATAACAATATTGGTTCGAAGCGGATGAGCGTGAGAGGTTTTGGAGAGTTTCGCCCAATCGCCCCAAACAAGCCCGGCAAAAAAGGAAATCCACAAAACAGACGTGTAGAGATTTACATTGTACCGGAGGGAGTTTGATAGAGATTAGCCGGACTTCTTTAAGATTTACAATTTAATGAGACAAGAGAGACGAACTCCCACAGATGAGCAAAATAGAACGTACTTTAATAATTATCAAACCGGATGCTATACAGAGACACCTGGCCGGTGAAATAATCGCCCGATTTGAGAGGAAGGGTTTCAAGCTCGTTGCCGCAAAATTTATGCAAATCTCGGAAGATTTGGCACGCCGACACTACGCGGTTCATCAGGACAAACCCTTTTTTGAAGCTGTTGTCAAATATCTATCTTCTTCTCCATCCCTGGTAATGGTCTGGGAGGCCGAAGGTATTATCAATATGTCGCGAAAAATAATGGGGGCCACCTTCGGATATGAGGCCGAGCCGGGCACTATCAGAGGCGACTTTAGCTGTTCGAGGGGCTACAATCTCGTTCACGGCTCAGACAGCCCACAATCAGCCGAGGAGGAAATCAGCCTGTTTTTCAGTCCTGATGAAATCGTCAAATACGAATTCTTTGATACGGTTTGGCTCTACGGCGATTAGTATTAAAAGGGTGCTTGCCGGCTTTTGTATATTTTATGCTTTGCTCAAGCATAAATCCATCAAACACTGAATGTATGCCTTTTGGAATCAGCGGCAAAAAAGGCTTTTTGAGATTGTCCGTATTTTAGAAACTGTACCGCAAGGCGGTGTAGATATTGGTATTTTTCTCAAATTGCCCGAAGAAAGTGTGTTGATGGTCCCCGAAGAATATGTTGGCTCCCGTTTCCACCGCGAGGTTGTCATTGACTTTGTAATTTATGGAGGGGCGGAAATGGACGTCTTTATCTGTGGGTGAGAAGTACGTAAACAACATGCATCGCAGGTTCTGATTCATCAACAATTTCGTCAAACGCAGTGTCAGCAGATGCCTGTACTCATCTCGGGCGGGTCCGGAAGGTAAATTAGCCCGATACTGTCCGTAATGCAGCAACTGTTCCACGTAATACTGAACTGCTGCGGTAAAGTCCTTTCCGATTTCCTGGCTGTAACCGATGAGGTATCGCATTTCGCAGTTATTAACAAGGGGATTTTTGCCGCTGCGGTCATCCGCTGATTCGTAGTATCCGAATTCCAGATTACCGATTCCTTTACCTACATTGCCGCGGACACTTGCACCATAAACATTTAAATCAGGGAATATTGCCAGGGTTTGAGCAGCATTTTGTCCGCCGGGACTTTTCCAAAAGCCGCGATAGCCATACAGAGCATACTCGTAGTTATTGATATTCTTATACAATCGGAC
>JAUVVQ010000089.1 GCA_030604525.1 Phycisphaerae bacterium
CTAACCGGTCGAATGTTAGAAGAAAAATTTTTTGAAAAAAATCAAAAAAAGTTTGACAGCCGATAAAATGTACTTTACATTTTACAAAACGTAAAATATACTTTTCCAATAAAAGATGCCGGGAAGTTCGCTGCTGTAGTTTGAAAAAAGTTAATAAAGACAAATGATTCGGCCTTCGGCGGATGAAGAAAGACTGACGATATTTTTTATTTACTACAAAGGACGCAGAGAAAGGCAAGAGGAATGAAGGATTTTTAGCGATGGAGACAAAAGTTCAAAGCCAAAGCTTTCAAATACCCGCCAAGCTGTATCGAATCGGCGAATTAGTTCGTTATACTCCCTTTTCACGACAAACTATCCATAATTACACAATAATGGGACTTATTCGTGAGTCGGAATGGACCGAAGGCGGACATCGATTGTACGACGAATCGGTGTTCCATAAACTATCCAAAATCATCGAGCTCAAGAAAACAAAAACCCTTTCAGAAATAAGAGAGATTCTCATCAAAGACAAAACCATCAAAAAAACAATAAAGCAATATTCGAAGACTGAAAATAATTAGCGACATAATCGAGAACAGAAACTAAGGAAAAAGCGAAAGGCTCAAGGATGAGAGACACGACTTTGCTTTTTACAATTCCTCTTTGCGGTTCTTCCAACAATAACCCAGCCAGTATCCATATATAATCAAAAGGACTTGTTATGAATATGCCGACACTAATAACGGACAATATCGCTGAACTGCTCATTAAGATAATTGAATTCACACAGGCCCGTCAGAAAATTCTCGCCCGAAACATAAACAATATCCACACGGGCGGGTTTATGCCCAAAGATTTGGAAGTGGATGAGTTCTCAGAAGTGCTGCATGATGCAATCTGTGAGCATACCCGAAGCCGCCGTCTCCTGCTGCGTGATACCGAAAATATCAAATTCGGTGCTTTTGGCAGTTTCGAAGTCAAACCGATAATCGATAAATATGCCGAGGAGCTTCTTGAAGGAAATTTGGATGAATATCTTGAGCTGCAAATAAATAAGCTTTTGGAAAACGCCCTCAATCAGAGGGTTGCGGCAGAATTACTCAGACAAAAAGAGAGAATGGTTTCAATTTTTGAGTAGAAAAACGAGCATAAGCCATAAAAAGAAAAAAATGAGAAACGAAGCATCTCAGTTACAGCAAATGATGAAAGAGTGCCGGAGTCGGGCGAAAGTTCTGGCGATAACCAGCGGCAAAGGAGGTGTCGGCAAAACCAACATTGCGGCCAATCTTGCGATATGTATGGCAGCATCGCAAAAAAGAGTTCTGCTTCTCGATGCGGACTTGTCGTTAGGTAATCTCGACGTCATTATGAACTTCAACAGTAAATACAACATTTCACATATTTTTGACGGCCAAAAAAGCATCAACGACATTATTCATAACGGTCCGGAGGGTCTTGAAATAATCTGCGGTGCCTCGGGACTTGAGGAGCTGGCGAACCTGAGTGAATTTCAACGCCATCGGCTGTTAAATGACCTGTCAAAGCTTCAGGATGACCGTGACACAATCGTGATTGATACTGCTGCAGGCATTTCCTGGTCTGTTGTCGGCTTTTGTTTTGCTGCCGACCATGTTCTCGTAGTTACAACGCCGGAAGCGGCTGCAATGACCGATGCTTACGCAATGATTAAAGTGCTGGTCGGGAAGAATTTCGCCGGCCAGATAAGTCTTATTGTAAACAATGCCGATACTGTAAAAGAAGGCAAAAATACCTACGAGCAAATGTCAAAAGTTGTAAGACGATTCCTGAACATCCCCATATACGATGGAGGCGTATTGCTGAAAGACGAGCGATTGCTATCAGCTATTCGGATGCGAAAGCCGGTTGTTTTGGCTTATCCCAAAGCTCAAATCACCTCGTCGCTGATGGCTTTAGCTGTAAAACTCGATAACGGTTCGGCAGTACAGGATGACACTGAAGGTTTTTTTAAGAAAGTTGTTGATTGGTTTTTCTAAAGTTGTCGGCCAAAAGGCCGATAAGGTACTCTGACGCGGGAGAGTCTTTTTCTCCTGTATGTCCGGACAATCAAAAAAGAGGATAAGTGGTGCTTTCAACAGGAATTATAGCTCGGTTTGGAAGGATTCATTAACGTTATAGAAATTCAGGGAGGATTACCGTGAAAACCAACCAGCAAGTCGATATCAGCCGGATATGGGAAAGTTTCCACAAAAACCACGATGACCTCTCCCGCAATCTGCTTCTGGAACATTACAGATACCTTGTAAAATATTGCGCTGAGCGACTGCACAGCAAATTGCCGGACAAGGTTGAGCTGGATGACCTTATCAGCGCCGGCACTTTTGGATTGATGGATGCTATTGATGCTTTCGACCCGGAGAGGGGAGTGAAGTTTGAGACATATTGCTCACCTCGTATCAGAGGTTCCATTCTCGATGAGCTTAGGCATATGGACTGGGTTCCCCGATTAGTCCGTGCTCGGGCCCATCAGCTTGCGAGGGCCAGACAGGCGCTCGAGGCACAACTCGGCCGACCTCCAAGCGAAACAGAAATTGCTGAAGAACTGAATATTAATATGGAGACCTTTTACAGACTGCAGCGGGATGCTAATGCCGTCGGAGTAACGTCACTGAACACCAAATACAGCGAGGGAGACGGTGAAAAAGACGTTCGTGAAATAGATATAATCAAAGACACAAGAAGTGAGGACCCGCTCACGGAAGC
>JAUVVQ010000046.1 GCA_030604525.1 Phycisphaerae bacterium
ACAAGCTACTATCGTAATTGGTTATGCGGAAGCGGCTTTTGCAGGCAGTTATGTAGAGTCTGGTTCTGCAGTTCTTGATGAAGCAAGTCTTGTAGTTGATGGTACTGTGGTTCCCGAGCCGGCGACTCTCTTTTTGCTCGCTGCGGGGATAGTTGCAATTCGAAGAAAAAGACGTGATTTAAAAGTTTGAGATTTAGGAAATTTCACTCAAAATTAAGTCAGGAAAGGAAGTATATCATGTCAAACAGGATTACCTTTTTATGTTTTATTATTGTATCGTTAGCTGTCGTCAGCACTGCTCGTTCATCAGATTCCTTTGGTTATGTACCCGGTGAATTACTCGTTAGATTTGAGACAAAGCCGGATGGGAAACAGCGAACTTTGACTGAAAAAAATTCCCTTCTATCTTCAGTAACAGGTGGTGACGTTGCCTATACCCACAAAATTGTTCCAGGTCTTACATTGGTTAAACTTCCCAAAAATGTTACCGTAAAAGATGCTCTTTTATCATTTCAAAATCTCGATGGTATTATTTACGCAGAGCCAAACTACAGAGTCAAAGGGCTTTCGAATTTTCCCGATGACCCGCTGTTTGATAAGCTCTGGGGGATGCACAATACAGGGCAGGTGCCTCCCGGCGGGACGGTTAATGCCGATGTAAATGCCCCGGAGGGCTGGGATATACATACCGGCAGGAAAGATATCATTGTGGCTGTTATTGACAGCGGAGTTGACTATATGCATCCTGACCTGAAAGACAATATATGGGTCAATGAAGCTGAGTTAAATGGTGAGCCGGATGTTGACGATGACAACAACGGTTATATCGATGATATTTACGGATACGATTTTTGCACATTCGGTGGTAAAGAGCGAGATTCAGACCCGATGGATGATTATGCTCACGGAACTGCTGTAGCGGGCATAGCAGGGGCGGTAGGGAACAACAGTGAGGGCGTTACCGGTGTCTGCTGGAATACCTCAATAATGGCATTAAAGTTTTTGAATTCATCAAATGCTGGTGATGTAAATGATGCTATTTCCTGTATTTAATATGCTGATATGATGGGGGCAAATGTCTTGAATCACTCCTGGGGAACTGATAAGTATAGTCAGTCTCTTGAGGAAGTGATAGAAGCTGCTGATGCCAATGGTATTCTTTCCATTGGTAGTTCCGGGAATTCCGATTGGCTTGTTTTATATCCGGCTAAGTTCGATGAGGTAATAGCAGTAGGAGCAACGGACGCAAATGATATAAGGTGGAATTACAGTAATTTCGGTAGTGCTTTAGATGTTGTAGCGCCAAGTGGACAATATTCCGGCTATGACACTGTTTTTTGGTCAACTGATATTAGCGGTTCAGCCGGATGGAATCCCGGGGACATATCAGAAGGAGATGCCGCCGGTAATTACACAAAATGGATGAGTGGAACTTCGGCTGCCGCACCGCAGGTTGCAGGTCTCGCGGCCCTCATTCTTTCCATTGACCCTAATTTCACACCTGCTGAAGTAAGTTCAATCATTACCTCTACTGCTGATGATAAAGGTGATGTGGGCTGGGACCCATATTATGGATGGGGAAGAATAAATATCTACAAGGCGCTTGTAGAGGCTGCAAAGCAGGCAAACAAGCAGGCGGTTAAGATTAGCAAAGTTGACGATATCGAGGACTCTGTTCTACCCGGCGATGAAATAACATACACAATTTCATTCGAGAATACAGTTAGCGGCCCGGCGGGTTCGGGTTTTCCATTTGGCCAGCTTACTAATGTAAAAATAGTAGACTATCTGGCGGATGAAGTGGATTACACCGATACAAGTGACGCCAACTATAGCCCCTTGAATCACACTTACACCTGGAATATTGGAGCACTGGAGGAAGATGAGGCCGATTCTGTTCAGTTGGCTGTCCTCGTCAACAATCTCGCCGAGCCGAATGGAACAATAACCAATTATTGTGTCATTGAAGCTGACCAGATATCGCCAACAACAGCCATCAAGGTCACAGATGTGAACTGCTGGTCGCCTGATATAATCTATGTCGATGTAAATGCTATGGTCTGGCATAACGTCGGCATATCCTGGCAGCACGCATATACCGACCTGCAGGATGCCCTGGAAACCGCTCGCGATTGCGGCTGTAACGAAATCTGGGTTGCGGAGGGAACCTATTATACACATACTGAAAGCGGCGACGCTTACTGGTCTGCCGCCTTCGAGCTGGTCAACGGTGTCGGCCTGTTCGGCGGATTCGAAGGAAATGAAACAGACAGAAACCAGAGAAACTGGTTAGAAAACAAAACTATCCTTGAAGGTAATTTGCTCGGCGGTGATTCGTTAAGTGATACCGACCATATTATAATTGCCACAGATGTCAATGAAGCCACCGTCCTCGATGGATTCACTGTGCAAAACAGCTTCTATGCCGGGATTAAAATCGATAATGCCTCACCGGTTATTAAAAATACGATAATTAAAGATACAAAAGGATATAATGGTGATGGGGAACATCCCTATGCGGGAAGTGGAATATCCTGCGCAAACAATTCATCCCCTAAGATTGAAAACTCCGAGCTTATCAGCAATAACTATTATGGAATATACACGAGAAGTAATTCATCTCTGAATATTGAAAACTGCGAGCTTTTAAGTAATAACGATCATGGAATATACAGCGAAAACTCTACGTTAACAATCGAGGATTGTAATATTATCGAAAACGGGAAAGCGGGAATTAACGGCGGGGGAATATACTGCAGCTCGTCATCTTTAAACCTAACAAATTGTTTAATCAGCGATAACCTGGCTTATCAGGGAGCGGGTTTGTATAACTGTGATTCTTCCATCGTGAATATAGCGGACTCTATTGTTAGTGGTAATTACGCTGATATGTATGGCGGAGGGATATACAACAACCAGAGCCATTCTTCCTCAAAAATAAAGAATTGTCTCTTTATAAGCAATGAATCTTATTATACCGGTGCCGGTATAGAAAATGAAGAATCTTCTCCGCAGATAATAGGCTGTACTTTCAACGGCAATACCGTAGAAAATACTTCTTATGGTGATGGTGGTGCGATTGATAATTATAGCAATTCAGAACCTACAGTGACAAACTGTATCCTGTGGGGAGATTCACCGTCTGAGATTCATAACGATTCAAGTTCTCCCACTGTAAAATACTGTGATATACAGGGCAACCCTGTTTATCCCGGCGAGGGAAATATCAATTCCGACCCTGATTTTTACGCTCCCGATGTAAATAATTTCCATCTTACTCCGAATGATTCACCCTGTATCGATGCGGGCAACCCCGATTTTAGACCCGAGCCGAACGAGACCGATATCGACGGCGAAGAGCGTATATTTGACGGCGATGAAAACGGCACCGCCGTTGTGGATATGGGAGCGGATGAATACTACTGGAGTCCCGCTGATTTCGACGCCAACGAAATTGTCAACTTCGTCGATTTCGCCTTATTTGCCTCCGCCTGGGGAACCACGCCGGCAGATGCGAATTATAACGATACTTATGATTTAGCTGATAACGATATTATCGACAACAACGACCTCGACTTATTCTGCCAAGACTGGCTGTGGCAGTCCGCCTGGGGAACCCAGCCGACCGTCGGAAGATGCTCTGCTATGGGTGGGAGTCTCAGCAGTATGGAAGTCAGCAGTATGGAAGTTCTGGAAATACAAAAAACAGAGCCGATACAACCAAAACCAGTCGAGATAAATCCTGAGCAATTATACAATTTCCTTAAAGACGTTGAGGGCTTCTGGAGTACAGAACCTGAGTTAAGGGACAAATTAAATGAGGATGACTGGCTGAAATTTATCGATTCCCTATGGGACTTATATCAGGACATTACGCAAGAATCAGCAGATTAAACAAAACGTCTTAACGCTGTTGATATTCGAAAAAAAACCGACTCCAATAGCCGTTCAGGATTTTTGCCGAGTTTTAAAGACGGCAGAAGCTTTTCACCTGCCTTTATGTATAGTCCCTGCCTGCACGAATAACGCTTATCTTCCGATAATCACCGGTTATCATACATCTTATCCTTCCCAAAGGGATACGAATTCAACAGCCAACACGATTTTTTTGTAAATTTACTTGACATTAGGTTGCTTAAGATGTACTGGATTATGAAAATAGGATTTTGTGAAAGTGAACTCAAGTTCAAGTGAGTGGAATGAGATACCACAAAATTGCTAATGAAACAATTAGACGATTACCAATCTATTTAAGGGGGATGTTGTTTCTATCAGAGCAGAACAGGAAGACAATTTCAAGTCAGAATCTTGCGGATATCGTTGGCATCAATTCCTGGCAGATAAGGAAGGATTTTTCCTATTTCGGAGATTTCGGCAAGCCCGGTGTCGGATATATCGTTGAGAAACTAATCAGGCATATCAAAAAAATTCTCAAGCTTGATAAAGAACATAAGACAGCTTTAATTGGTGTTGGTAATCTGGGCAGGGCACTTTTGGCGTATCCCGGCTTCGGCCCCTATGGCTTTAATATCGTTGCTGCTTTTGATAATGACCCTGCAAAAATCGGCAAAAAGATAGAGAATATTAACGTTGAGGACGTCTCCCGGCTGCCTGCTCTTTCGAAAAGAAAGGTGGATTTGGCTATCATTGCTGTACCCAGAGACGCCGCTCAAGAGGTTGCTGATGTCCTTGTTGAAGCGGGAGTAAAAGGTATTCTGAAGTTTTCACCGCATCATATAGAGGTCCCCAAAAAGATTAAGGTTATCTCTATTGATATTGCTACGGACTTAGCTCGTTTGCCTTATTATATGTCGGCCTGATTATCCAGGAGTTAGATAGAAAAATGGAAACGGTTTTTATAAGTAAGTTAAAACCCTTTTTAGAAGAGATTTCTAAAAAGAGCGACCTCTACATTCCGGTCAAAAAAGCGGAACATTGGACTTTTAACCGATACAATCCGGATGAGATTGACGAAGTGGAATTCAACAGCATTCGAACTTGCTTGCCGGTTAAGGAATTTTCATTTCCGCCTCGAGAGCTGGCGGCTGCTTTTCCTGAACCACTGGAAGCAAAACAGATAAAACCCTTTGCTGTCTTTGGGCTTAAAGAATGCGACCTGCATTCTATTGAAATTCTTGATAAGGTCTTTTACGAAGGGGAATTTCAGGACCCCTTTTATATAGCAAGGAGAGAGAAAATGTTCATTATCTCTGGCGACTGTACTCAGGCAGGCCAGAGTTGTTTTTGTAATCTCTTTGGAGGAAAGGGATTTGCTGACCTGGGATTTGATTTGAATGTCTCGAAAATAAAGGACGGTTTTATAATCACCGAAGGTTCGCAGAAGGGAAAACGCTTTATTGGCGACAATCCAGACCTCTTTGCGGATGCTCCGGATACCCTTTTAGCTCAGAGAGATGAAAACAGAGCACGAGTAAAGAAAGAGCTTGAAGAAAAAAATGCAGATTTGAAATTCACCTCGAAAATCAGCGAAATAATACAGGGCAGTCAGGATTCCGATGTCTTCGATATCGAAGCACAAAACTGTATAGAGTGTCAGGCCTGCACCAGGGTTTGTCCCACCTGCCATTGTTTTTATCTGTATGATACGAAAAAGCCCGATTACTTTGCCAAAATGAAAATGTGGGATAGTTGTATGAGGATGGCCTATGCTGGTGTAGCAGGCGGAGCGAATCCCCGGAAAGTTCTCGGTGACAGAATTAAACATCGCCTGCTGCATAAGTTCGTTTATTTCCTTGAAAGATACGGTATTGATATGTGTGTCGGCTGCGGCAGATGTGTTGACGCCGATGCAGGAGGAATAGATATCCGGGAAGTCTTAAAAAAATTAGACGAAGAAAAAAAACAAAAGAAAACTAATCAGGCAGAGATTGCCAAATGAAAAACAATCCTTATCAACCGTTAAACGCAGAAATTGTTGACATCATCGACGAATCGGCTCTGATTAAAACTTTTGTAGTGACCCCGGATGAAACTTTCCGCTTCCGAACTGGCCAGTTTGTGGAGCTGACTCTGCCCGGAGAAGGCGAAGCTCCCTTTACTCCTTCTTCATCACCGGCGGATACCGAGAAGATGGAGTTCACGATTATGAAGGCCGGAAGTGTCACTTCCTTGCTGCACAATTGTGATAAAGGTCAAAAAGTCGGGATTAGAGGACCATTCGGAAATGGCTATCCTCTCGATGATTTCGCTGGAAAGGATGTCTATATTGTAGGAGGCGGCGTCGGGCTTGCGCCTATCCGCTCCTTGTTCTTGTCACTTCTTGACAGAATAAAAGATTTTAACTCCGTGGTTTGCCGGTTCGGCGCTAAAACACCGAAGGATTTTATTTACAAGGATTCTCTCTTTGGCCCGTGGCAGAAACTCGACGGCGTCGATATGAAGCTTACCGCTGATGAAGCGGATAGCAACTGGGAATATAACGTCGGTTTGGTTACTAATATCCTTTCTGAAGATGATGTTGACATAAAAAACGCTGTAGTGGTGGTATGCGGACCGCCGATTATGATGAAGTTTGTCACTTTTCAATTAGTCGAATTCGGTTTTCCTGATAGTGCAATTTATCTCTCTATGGAAAAAAATATGAGTTGCGGGATAGGTAAATGCGGACATTGTATGATTGGAAAATACTATGTTTGTAAAGACGGCCCCGTTTTTACCTATGACCAGATTAAAGCTTATCCGAATATTTGGGATTAAACCGGGAAGGTCTCCCTTATGGGCGAAAAACTGGTAATAGATTTGGCAAAATGCAGACCGCAGGAGCAATCCGGTATTCGGTGTTCGTACAAGCATCATCCTGGGAATAAGGGTATAAATGCGCTGCTGGAGAAAATCCGCTTTACGCTTATTTGTAGAAACTGCCAGGAAGCGCCCTGTATTAACGCCTGTCCGCGTGATGCTCTTGAGAAGGTTCCCACGGATACGGATAAAGAAGGAGAGCTGATTCTAAAAAGGGCCAATATGCTCTGCACCGGATGCGGCAGTTGTGCTATCGCCTGTCCCTTCGGAACGGTTTATACCGATTTAATTCCATTTCCTTCCAGCGTTTGCGACCTCTGCAAAGGTAGATTAAAAAACGGAGAGAAGCCGTTATGTGTACAGACCTGCGGGGACGGCAGCGTCGATTATAGAGAAGTAGATTTTGAAAAAGAAAAAGATTTGGTGCAGGTTTTCGAAGGTATTGTTGTAAAGGTTGCCGGCGGCGCCTTGTGGAAACCGGTTTTGAGGGATACGAGGAAAGCGTAACTTATGATGGAAAGAATACCGCAATATCTGTTCTGGATTTTGATTTTCCCGGGTTTCGTTTTCACGGTTTTAATTGGTCTGGTTGCCTCCTGGGTCGTGCGAAAGGTCAGCGCACTGGTTCAGTGGAGGGTTGGACCGAGGTTATATCAGCCCTTTGTAGATATACTTAAACTGCTTGGCAAGGAAACGCTTGTGCCGCGTGGTTCTCAGAAGGCACTCTTTTTTGCGGCGCCGCTTATTGCTATGACGGCTGTTTTGCTGCTTTCGACGATGCTCTGGCGGATAGCATTTGACCGGATTGATTTTATTGGTGATATCATAGTGGCGATTTACCTTATGGTTTTACCTTCCCTTGCTTTGATACTCGGCAGCAGTGCAAGCGCAAGTCCCCATGCGGCTGTTGGTACAAGTAGAGAGATGAAGCTGGTTCTCGCTTACGAGCTGCCGCTCGCATTGGCCCTTGTCGTCATTGTAATCAAAAATGGCGGTCAGCTTAACCTCGCTCAGATTGCTCAAAACAATGTGGTCTTCAGTATATCCGGATTACTTGCTTTCCTCGTAGCGCTGCTTTGCGTGCAGGCAAAACTCGGCTTCGTCCCGTTCGATATTGCTGAGGCGGAGACTGAGCTGGCAGGTGGAGTCCTTATCGAATATTCCGGAGCACTGCTTGCTATCTGGAAACTTGCTCAGGCAATGATGCTGGTGGCTTTGCCTTTGTTTTTGGTGTTGGCGTTTTTAGGCGGTTTTACTGTCCTCTGGGCAGGTATAGCTAAATATGTCCTGATTCTTGTTTTGTTAATTCTTATAAAGAACACCAACCCACGTATGCGCATCGACCAGGCAATGAAATTCTTCTGGGTGTATTGCGGATTCGCTTTGATTCTTGCCGTTGTTTTGGCGGGCTTGGGAAATTATTACGGTATCGGTTGGCTTTAAGGAAAATCTTATGAGCTGGAAAATCTGGGCATTGAAAAAGTCGCCCTGGGTATTTCATGTAAATACCGGTGCCTGTAATAACTGCGATATTGAGATTGTTGCTTTGCTCACGCCCAAGTTTGACGTGGAAAGGTTCGGAATTAAGCTGGTCGGTTCGCCCCGCCACGCTGATGCGCTGCTTGTTACCGGTGGAGTAACTGCTCAGGCGGCGCCCCGGCTCAGAGAGGTTTATCGTCAGATGCCGAAGCCCTGTGTCGTCTTCTGCATCGGTGCCTGTGCCTGTGATAAGGGAATATTTGCCAACAGCTATCATATGGTCGGACCGGTCGATAAAATAATTCGGGAAATAGACCCAAATGCCATTATTGCCTATGTCCCCGGCTGCCCGCCAAAGCCCGAAGCAATTATTTCAGGAGTTGTAAAGGCACTGTCGGCTTTATAAATACCCCAATATTAAATTATTGAGATAACAGATGAACCAGAAAGAGCTGAAAAAGAGATTAACGGAACTTGAAGACAAATTAATCGGCATAGAAGAACCGCGCGAAAATTGCATTTATCTCAACTGCGAATCCCAGAACAGTTTTGCGGTAAATAAATTCTTGTTCGAAGAGTTGCGTTTGAGATTTGTAATCGCCACCGGTATCGATGCGGAGGATTGTTTTGAGGTTATTTATCATTATGCGAATGACCGGGCGGGCAGTATGGTCAATCTCAAGGCCTTTATACGAAACCGCAAAAAGCCGGCCATCGATTCAATAGCGACATTTTTGCCGGCAGCCGAATGGATAGAAAGGGAAATACACGACATATTGGGGATTGATTTTAACAACCATCCCGATATGAGACGCTTAATTCTCGCAGATGACTGGCCTGAAGGCGTCTATCCTCTCAGGAAGGATATGGATTCGAAGATAGCACAGGGCTGGACTTGTAAAACCTCGATCAGACCATCGAAGAAATCGCCGGCACGTCGCACTATTCCGATGAAAAAGCCCATCCTTGCTGTCGGGCCGTTTCACCCCCTGCAGGAAGAAATGGAGTTCTTCCAGCTCGCCACGGATGGGGAAATTGTAACCGATATTGATATGCGAATTTCTTATAACCATCGAGGCATAGAGAAAATAAGCGAATCACTCCAGTTCGACCAGGTCCCGTTTCTGGTCTCCCGGATATGCGGAATTTGCTCGGCATCGCATCCATTGGCATACGTGCAGGCGGTTGAAGAGCTTGCGGGTATTGAGCCGCCGGTACGGGCGCTGTATGTCCGAACGATTATCAATGAGCTTGAAAGAATTCACAGCCATGTGCTTTGGTTCGGGCTTGCGGGGCACTTTATCGGGTATGACACCGTCTTTATGTGGGCGTGGAAATATCGCGAGACGGTCCTCGATTTGTTGGAAGAGATTACAGGCAACAGGAACAATTACGGAAATGTAACGGTAGGTGGATGTCGGGAAGATATTCCGGATGAGCTGAAGCCCAGGATAATCAAGGATATTAATTTCGTAGAAAAGAAAACCAATATGCTGATTAAAGCGGTGGACGACGACCCCATACTTCACGCCCGCCTAAAAGGTGTGGGTGTCCTCTCATACGAAGACGCTGTAAAATTCGCTGTAACCGGACCCACCGCAAGAGCTAGCGGTATCGATATTGATGTCAGGCGGGATGAATCTTACGCTGCTTACGACCAGTTAGACTGGGATGTCATTACTCGACCGGAAGGAGATGTTTTTGCTAAAGTTGTTGTGCGTTTGCTTGAAGTAGTTGAATCCTGCAAAATAATAAAGCAGGCCGTACAAAAAATACCTGATGGCCCTGTTGCGATGAAAGTTAAACAGATACCGCCGGGAGAAGCGATAGGGCGAGTAGAAGCGCCAAGAGGCGAAACTTTCCACTATGTCAGAAGCGACGGGGGTAACAGGCCAGTTCGCCATAAGGTCAGAGCGCCAAGTTATGTCAATGTGCCGTCTTTTAAGGCTTCCTGTATCGGCGAGCATATTGCTGACGTTACAATTACACTGGCGGCGGTTGACCCTTGTTATAGCTGCACGGAACGACTGGCTGTGGTGGATGGAGAGAATAAAGTTATGCACGATTACGAATCGCTTTTGAGGATGAGTCGTGAGAAAATGGACCGGATTAGCAAGGATTTAGGCGTCGAAAAACTAAAGCTGGAGGATTTATAAAGTGTCTGATTTGTCACTAAATATGCTTTTTTCAACTGTCTTGGTTTTTCTGCCTTTAGTAGCGGGTTTTGTTCTTTTATTTGTTCCTAATCGTATCAAGGGGATAACAAAGACCCTTGCCCTGGCTGTCCCCGCTGCCTGCTTTGGCGTATCGGTCTGGCTTTTTATACTCACTGCAACAGGGAGCTTTGCGTACAGCTTCTCGGTTTTAGAGATATTAATAGGAACTTTGAAATTAAACCTTTTACTTGCCGCCAAGCCGCTTGGGGTCTTTATGCTGATGTTCTCCTGTGGGTTCGGAGTCCTGATAACTCTTTATTCGTTTAAATCGATGGCTGAATCAAAACGGTTGAACGAATATTTCGGAGCGCTGCTGCTGACCGTAGGCGGCTCCGCGGGGATATTACTCAGTGAGAATTTATTGTTTTTGCTTATCTTCTGGGAGATTGTTACCGCTTCACTGTATCTGTTAATAAGCACAGGCGGGAGGAAAAGTAATTTCGCTGCAACAAAAAGTTTTGCAATGATAGGGGCTTCCGATGCCGCCTTCCTGCTTGGTATCGTTATAGTCTGGACTCTCTCAGGGACGTTAATAATATCGCAGATAAAGCTGCCGACGGATTCGGCACTTTCGATTGTCGCTTTCCTCCTCTTGATGGTTGCCGCAATTACAAAGGCAGGTGCAATGCCCTTACATACCTGGGTTCCGACAAGCGGTGAATATGCTCCCGCCTCCGTGATGGCGCTTTTGCCCGCTGCCATAGACAAGCTGCTTGGTATTTACCTTCTTGTTCTGATAGTCAGACAGCTATTTGTGGTAAACTCAGAGGTACTCAAGTTGGTCCTTACAATTATCGGTGCAGGAACTATTCTTATTGCCGTGATGATTGCTATGGTCCAGCACAATCTTAAAAAGCTGCTCTCTTATCACGCCATCAGCCAGGTCGGTTATATGATACTCGGTATAGCGACCGGTACTGCTGTTGGTATCGCCGGCGGTGTTTTTCACATGTTAAACAATGCAATATATAAATGTTGTTTATTCCTTTGCGGCGGGGCGGTAGAGCAAAAGGCAAAAACCGCTGAGTTGGACAAGCTCGGTGGATTAGCCGGGAAAATGCCCATTACATTTATTACCTGCCTTATCGCTGCCTTGAGTATTTCCGGAATACCGCCTTTTAACGGCTTTGTCTCAAAATGGATGGTTTACCAGGGCGTGATTGATATGGGCGTAAATCAAACCGGAATTACCGCAACCTTATGGCCAATCTGGCTCGTTGCCGCTGTTTTTGGTAGTGCCCTTACACTTGCCTCCTTTGTTAAGCTTATACACTCCGTTTTCCTTTCCAGATTGCCGGACAAGCTCAAAAAGGTCAAAGAAGTCTCTTTCCTCCAGACAGCTCCGATGCTCGTTCTTGCCTTTCTCTGTGTGTTTTTCGGTGTCTTTTATTATTTCCCGCTAAGAGAGTTCATTTATCCCGCCCTGGATATAGAGTTCGGCACTGCAATTTTCGGCACCTGGGATTCCGTACTCGCTACTGCTATGATACTCTTTGGTATTGTTCTCGGGTTGCTTATCCTGCTTGTCGGTTTAATAGCAAGGAAAGTAAGAGAAGTGCCTGCCTGGACCTGCGGGGAAGTGCTGGATAACAATGAGATGATTATACCGGGTACAGAATTCTACAAAACCGTCTCGTCTATGAAAGGCCTCAAACAACTTTATGCCGGACAGGAAAAAGGTTATTTCGACGCTTACCAGCAGGCCGGGAAGGTAGGACTCGGATTAACCGCTTATCTCAGATGGCTCCATAGCGGCATCCTGCCAAGATATTTGACCTGGTTGACAGTTGGCTTGTTGATAATCCTCTTTATAATCTGTGATATTTGGTGAGGTAGTTATGATTATTTTCTATTGCTTACTTATATTTATGCTGATAGCTGCCATCGTTGCCGTGGAGACGGAAAAACTGTTGAGTTCCGTTATTTGCATAGGAGCTATCGGCTTCGGAGCATCGTTGATGTTCCTGTTTCTCAGGGCGCCGGATATCGCCATAACGCAGATTGTAGTGGAAGTCCTCGGCTTGATTATTTTGATTAGAGCCACTATTTCCAGGGACCTTACCTTTATTACCGGAGACAGGGAATTTTTCGAAGTGGTGGTCTCTGTCGTAATTGTATTTGTGATTTTCCTGGCCGGTATCCAGGTCCTGCAGACATTGCCGGATTTCGGCAGCCCAATCTTTGCCCAGGTGGCCGATGCTCCTTCGAATACTTATGTGAGCCGGGGACTGGGAAAAACAGGGGCCGCTAACCTTGTTACCTCCGTGATACTTGACTTCAGAGCTTACGATACCCTCGGAGAAGCAACCGTCCTGTTTACTTCAATAATAGGAGCCACTGTCATTCTGAGGAAAAAGTGTAGAAAGAAAATGGAGGAGACGACCGGATGAAAGGTATGACAGTAATAGTGAAAACCATTACAAGTTGGGTAAAAATCCTTATATTCCTGTTTGGTATTTATATTATCTTATTCGGACATCTTACCCCCGGCGGCGGATTCGCTGGTGGTGTCATTTTAGCGAGTTCGTATATCCTTATTATGCTGGCTTACGGAAGGGATTTTGTTGAAGAAAACCTCTCTCTACCGGCTGCCTCAAGGATTGATTGTCTCGGGGCATTCTCGTTTGCAATGATAGCGATTCTGGGATTGGTCTTTGGTGGTTCTTTCTTCGTCAATTTCTTGTTCCAAAAGTATCTGCCGGGACAGCCACTGAACCTCGTAAGCGCAGGAACTATTCCTCTTTCCAATATCGCCATTGGATTGAAAGTCGGCGCTTCGCTGTTCTTGGTAATTGTTTCTCTTTCGATTTGCTGTAAAGACTTTAGGCCGGGTACATCAGTTAACAAAAAAAAGGAGTGAGACAGATGCTTTATGCGTTATGCTTTTTGTTGTTTATGATTGGCCTGTATTGTGCAGTTGTCAAAAAAAATATGGTAAAGATTGTCATCGGCATTGTGATTATGGAATATGCCGTCAATCTTTTCCTTATTATGCTCGGATACCGCACCGGAGGACAGGCTCCTATCGTCGGACAAAAGGACATTGCAGCCACAGGCACCGAGCTTACTAATGCTTTCATAAATTCCAGCGTTGACCCATTACCGCAGGCGCTCGTCCTTACCGCAATAGTTATCAGTCTCGGCTCGCTCGCGCTTATGATTTCAATTTGCATCAGAACTTACGAAAAGTATGGCACTTTTGATATTACTGAGATAAGGAGATTAAAGGGATGAACATACCGCTGCCTCTTTTTGTAGTTATACCTTTGATTGTAGCTTTCCTGCTGCCTATAATCGGAAGTTTAGGCGGAAAAGGTAAATCGGCCTCGACATTGCTCGCAAATATTACCGTTCTCGTGCTGCTTGCCTTATCTATTTTATCTCTTGGGAAATCGGATGTCTATCAGGTAGGAAAGTGGACTATTCCGCTGGGGATTAACCTTGTCCTTGATGGATTAAGTGTCCTGATGCTTGTCGCTGTCTCCGTCGTTTCCTTTGCCGCAATGCTTTTCAGCGTAAAATATATGGAACAATACACCGCTAAGCCGAAGTATCTTAGTTTATTCCTGCTTATGGTCGCTGGTATGAATGGCGTTGTTCTTTCCGGGGACATCTTTAATCTGTTTGTTTTTCTCGAGGTCGCCTCCATCGCCTCTTATGCCCTCGTCGGCTTCGGTTGTGAGCACGAAGAGCTTGAGGCATCTTTCAAATATATGGTCCTCGGTGAGATTGCTTCTATCTTTGTTCTCTTCGGCGTCGCTTTAGTTTATGGCAATACCGGAATGCTCAATATGGCTTACATCTCAAAGTCCATCCAGCAAAACGGTATGAATCCCGGACTTACCTTTGCCTTGGGATTATTTATAGCCGGCTTTGGCCTCAAAGCTGCCCTCGTCCCATTCCACGCCTGGCTGCCTGACGCACATCCGTCCGCCCCGGCCCCTATCTCCGCAATGCTCTCAGGGGTGCTCATAAAGACACTTGGCGTTTATGCACTGGCAAGAATAATTTTCAACGTTTTCGGCTTGTCCCTTCCAGTCGCTTGGATACTGCTTGCTCTGGCCATGTTAAGTATGACCGTTGGAGCATTTTTGGCTATAGGACAGAGGGACATCAAACGACTTATGGCTTATTCCAGTATAAGCCAGGTAGGTTATATCGTCCTTGGGATTGCTCTCGGTGGGCTTATTATGGTTAAACAGCAAAATATCGTCCTGGCATCTTTGGCTATCCTCGGCGGGCTTTTCCACCTGCTCAATCACTCGGTTTATAAGTCATTGCTCTTCTTGACCAGCGGTTCTATAGAGTCTGCCACCGGTACCAGAGATATGAAAAAAATGGGCGGTCTGACACAGCGGCTGCCATTGACACGCGCAACCTGCACTATCGCTTCTGCTTCCATTGTAGGCATCCCGCCCTTCAGCGGATTCTGGAGCAAACTGATTCTTGTCGTTGCCGCTGTCCAGGCGCATTTCTATTGGATAGCTGCTCTTATCGTTTTTGTCAGTTTATGTACTTTAATTATGTATCTAAAACTCCAGCGCTATGTCTTCCTTGGAGACCTGCCGGAAAAATTCAAAAAGATAAAAGAGCATAGAGGCACGATGCTTGCCTCGATGGTCTTCCTGGCCGTCTTGTGTGTGTTTATGGGTCTGCTTGTTATATCACCGACCTTGAAAGCGATTGTCCTTGACCCGGCGGTAAGAGTTTTAATAGGCGGACTGCGGTATTCGAAAAATATAATAACAATCTCGGGTATGTAAAAGGACTAATTTATGAGACGACTTATATATTTTATATTGGGCTTTGTCATCTGGCTGCTGCTGACCTGGTCGTTGAATATTCAGATTGTAATAGCAGGACTCATTGCTTCTGCAATAGTTGCAATCCTCTTCCACGTAATGCTCCCGAAAGAACATCACATCTTCATCTCCCCCGTACGAATCTTCTGGTTCCTGGTTTATGTGCCGGTATTCTTCTATTATATGATAAAGGCGAATTTCGATGTGGTCTATCGCGCACTTCATCCCAAGATGCCCATAAACCCAGGAATCGTCAAAATAAAAACCGAATTGAAAACAGATTCAGCAATTACCGCTCTGGCTAATTCTATCACCCTGACACCGGGAACGCTCACCGTTGATTTAACAGACGACGGTTACCTCTACGTCCATTGGATTAATGTCAAAGCAGAAGATGTCGAAGGAGCTACGAAACACATCGCAAAAAGATTTGAATGGTTTTTGAAGAAAATTTTTGAATAAAGATTATTTGCTGACACTAATAAATGAAAGGTGTGTGAGTTAAAAATGATTGCCGTTTTTTACATTGGCCTGCTTATATGTTGCTTTCTGTGTCTCTACAGGATAGCACGGGGACCCAGCGCTCCTGACAGAACCGTTGCTATCGATATACTTGGGATTGTCATCGTTGGTTTTTGCGGCATCCTCGGACTCGTTACAGGAAAAGACTTCTATTTGAATATAGCCATCGCCTGGTCGCTTTTGAGTTTCATCGGAACTATCGCACTGGCTAAATTTCTGGAGGGGAGGTCATTTGATGACTGATTGTATAGGTTACATATTGATTTTTGTGGGAATATTATTTGACATATTCGGCTGTATAGGACTGGTTCGATTCCCGGACGTTTATAACCGCCTCCAGGCATCTACAAAATGCGTAACCCTCGGAACCATTATGCTGCTTGTTGGTGTCGCTTTTCTAACGGGTTTAAATGCAACTGCCGCAAAGGCCGTTATCTGTGCCGTCTTTATCCTGATAACTTCACCAACCGCCGCTCACGCAATTGCAAAAGGGGCTTATGCTTCAGGTGTCCCTCTCTGGAAAAAGAGTGTCGTTGACAAATATGCAGAACAAACTAAAAAGTAGAAAATAAAAAGAGCAAAAGTCAAACCACAAATAGCGATTCGCGAAACACGAATTAGGAGTGTTAAATTGCGTTGGCCAAAATTAAGAGAGCTAAAAGAAGCGCTAACAGCGGTATTCTCGCCGAGATTTACAACCCGCTTTCCTGACGTCCCCTGCAAGGTCCCCGAAAGATACAGGGGAAAGCCGGAATTCGACCTTGATGAATGTATCGGCTGCGGGGCTTGTGTCAACGTCTGTCCAGCACCGAATTGCCTGACTACCCACGATGACCTCGAAGCCGATAAGCCGGTAAGAAGAATAACCTGTGACGCCTCCGCCTGCATCTTTTGCGGAAACTGTCAACAATACTGCACCACGGAGAAAGGCATAAAACTTTCAAACCAGTGGGACCTCGCAACAATGGACAAAAAAGAAAATATCACAACTCACGAATTCGAATTGCAGCTTTGCGAAAAATGCGGTGCTGTCATTGGCACGAAAAAACATCTTATCTGGCTTTACGAAAAGCTCGGCCCGCTCGCATATACCAATCCCTCGCTTTTGCTTGCCAAAAGTGAGCAGCTTACCACCCAGCCGCCCGAGTCGTCGCCTGCAAAGGAACCGGGAAAACCGCCGAAAACAAGGGACTTTATGAAAATCCTCTGCCCAAAGTGCAAATGCGAGTTAAATATTAGCTTGTAAAGACAAATGAAAAAACGCCGAGAACCTCTTCGAGATTTAGAAAAACTTGCCGGGGGAAATACTGCCGTCCTCGGAATTGGCCAAACCTTAAAAGCCGATGACGGCGCCGCACCTTTAATCTGCGATAAATTGAACAAAGAAAAAATCGCCGCTTCCGTTTTCAATGCCGCCTCCGCCCCCGAAAATTATATCCAGCGAATTGTAAAGCTCGCACCGGAAAATCTTATAATCATCGATGCCATCGACTTCAATGAAAAACCGGGAACAGTTCGTTTATTCCAACCACACGACCTGCAAGCTTTTGCCTTCTCGACTCATACCCTCTCCCCCCATCTGTTTATTGATATGATAAAACAGCAAATCGACGTGAATGTCTGCATAATC
>JAUVVQ010000073.1 GCA_030604525.1 Phycisphaerae bacterium
GATTATGCAGACATTCACGTCGATTTGCTGTTTTATCATATCAATAAACAGATGGGGGGAGAGGGTATGAGTCGAGAAGGCAAAAGCTTGCAGGTCGTGTGGTTGGAATAAACGAACTGTTCCCGGTCAAAGCAGAAGTGAAATCCAATAATGTTAAATACCAAGCTTCTTGGCAACGTAAGTCCTGAGAGGGCAAGTGCAAAAAAAGGTGGAATAGCCAAAAGGCAAGGCAAATTGACAATCGGGTTGTTTCGCTTCTGAATCTTCATAGTTCGAAGGGTCACATTCTACAAGCCTGCCGCCCGCTACAAGATTTACTTTACAGAATTGTTGAAACCCATTGTTGCAGCACTCAAAGTCCTTTCTGCACTTCATCTGAGACTTGATTTCTTCTATTTTTCTTTTGTGTTCCTCTTCTATTTGAATATTTAGCAAATTAACGATCCTTCCACAGGAAACACCCATCTTCTCCCTTTAAAACTAAAATGAGAAAGAGCTTATATCTCTTACTTATACTTTTTATTCGCTGGTTTTTACTTGACCATATAGTATATTTTGAATTAGATTTAAGATAGTTTTACAAAAGGTATTATCGGTGTCAATGAAAAAACCGAAAAAAGCTGGAGTTCGAAATGCTTGATATCAATCAGATAAAATGTCAAAAATAGTTTAACTTTTATCAACAAATATATCGGATATAAAAGAATGGCTGAAAGACAAGTAAAAATAGGACTCGTTGGTCTCGGCACAGTAGGTTGCGGGGTCGCAAAACTAATCCTCGAAGAAGGGGATAGAATAGCTGCCAAGAGCGGTTTACGGCTCGAACTTGCCTGTGTTGTAGATAAAGATACCAAATCGTCTCGACCGGTAAAGCTACCCAAAGGGCTTCTTACCGATGACATAAATAAGTTACTCAAAGATGATTCCATCCAGATAGGGGTAGAGCTTATTGGCGGAACAGACGCAGCGAGAACGATACAATTGAAAATGCTCGAAACAGGCAAAGACGTCGTTACTGCCAACAAAGCCCTATTAGCGGAACATAGCAATGAGCTTTTCAATGTCGCTCATAGGCATAACCGCTGTATTGCTTTTGAGGCTTCCTGTGGAGGTGGCATACCAGTGATATCATCCATTCGCACCGGTCTGGCTGCAAATAACATCACACAAATTTATGGTATTGTGAACGGAACCTGCAATTACATATTGTCAAATATGACAAGTAAAGGCGAAGATTTCTCAGAGGCGTTAGCACAGGCACAGAAAAACGGTTATGCCGAAGCTGACCCAACCCTGGATATAAACGGCCTCGACAGCGCACATAAGCTCACAATACTGGCTTCTATTGCTTTCGGATATGAAATACGACTTGAAGACATCTTCGTGGAGGGAATAGAAGAAATTTCAAAAGATGACATCCGGTATGGCGGAGAAATGGGCTATATTCTCAAGCTTCTTGCCATCGCTCAAAAAGAACAAGACGACCACATTTCCCTCAGAGTTCACCCATCCTTCATCCCTGAACAGAATCGACTTGCAAGAGTTGACGGTCCTTTCAACGCCGTTAGTTTACTGGGTACCGCTACCGGTCAGGTAATGCTATATGGCCGGGGGGCCGGAATGATGCCGACTGCAAGTGCCGTCGTTTCAGATATCATTGATGTTGCACTCGGAAATTCCACCAACACATTCGGGCATTTGCTCCTTAAACCCAGGGATAAAACAAAATCGCTGATAGAAAAAATTGACAATCTTCAAAGCAGATTTTATATCAGACTGATGGTAAAGGACCAGCCGGGAGTCTTTGCACAGATAGGAAATATCCTTGCCGAAAACTCCATTAGCATATCCGGGATTCTACAACACGAAGGCAAAGGGCCTGAAAATACCGTGCCTGTGGTTATCACCACCCATCCCGCCCGGCAGAGCAATGTAACAACAATGCTGGACGGTCTTGATAAGATTGATACTGTATGCAGTAAACCCGTTTGTATAAGAATAGTTAATGTGCCGGAGATCTGAATTTGAGCACCAAATATGCTATAATTGTGCCTGACGGAGCCGCAGATGAACCCATTGAGGAATTTGAAAACAAAACCGTCTTTGAAGTTGCGGACACCCCCAACCTCGATAAAATCTGCAAGTCCGGCAAACAGGGGATAGTTAGAACTATCCCGGATGGTTTCGAAGCGGGAAGTGACGTTGCACAGATGTCACTGCTGGGATACGACCCGGTGCGCTATTATTCCGGCAGAGCTTCAATTGAAGCTGCTGCAATGGATATAGAATTAGCACCCGACGAATGGGTATTCAGGTGCAACCTCGTAACAATCGCTGAGGGGAAAATGGCCGACCACAGCGCAGGACACATCTCCACTGAAGAAGGCACTCAAATCATAAAGGAAATAAACGACTACCTGGGCGATAAAAAAACCAGATTTTATGCAGGAGTAAGCTACAGACACCTTGTGGTTTTCAAAGGGCTTTCCTTTGATGTAACAACTTACCCCCCTCACAACTACATAGGTACTCCGGTAGAAAAAATCCTTCCACGCGGGAAAGGCAGCCAGGTACTCATCGACCTTATGGCTCGCTCTGGAAAGCTGCTGGTTAATCACGATATTAACAAGGTCAGAGGAGACCTTGGCGAAAATCAGGTAAGCTCCATTTGGTTATGGGGGCAAGGTAGAAAGGCAAGGATGGAAAGTTTTCAAAAGCGATTCGGTATCAAAGGTGTTGCTATTACCGCCGTGGACCTTGTAAAAGGTTTGTCCAAGCTTATCGGCTTTGAATTAATCGACGTCCCCGGCACAACAGGTTTCATCGATACTAATTACGAAGGAAAAGGACTTGCAGCAGTAAATGCCTTAGACAAATACGACCTTGTTTTTGTCCACATAGAAGCTCCTGATGAAGCAGGACATAGCAGAAACGCTCAGATGAAGAAAAAAGCCGTTGAACAAATAGATAAGTTTGTTGTAGGTCCTGTTTTTGATGCCCTTTGCAATCGAGAGAGTTGGAAAATTCTTGTTGCCCCGGACCATCCCACGCCTGTGCGAAGTGGCGCCCATTCATCTGAACCTGTTCCTTTCACAATAGCCGGCTCTGGAATCAACGGTGTTTTAAAAAACGGATTTTCTGAAGCAAATGCCGTGAAATCAGGCCTTAAGATTGATAATGGTTTTGAGTTGATGGAATATTTCTTAAAATCGTGAAGTGTAAAACGTGAATCCCGATACCGATGTCGTGTTGTTGTTTATCGGGACTGAATTGGGATGAAGTGAATCGGCAGATACGAAATATGAGATACGAGATATGGCTATAATAATACAGAAATTCGGAGGGACCTCGGTAGCCGACGCAGATAAAATAAAACAAGCTGCGAGAAGAGTAATCAAAGCAACAAAAAAGGGCTACCAGGTCGTAGTTGTGGCATCGGCTCGCGGTAAACAGACCGACCAGCTGATAGCTGATGCACATGAGCTGAATCCAAATCCGCCTGAACGTGAGTTAGACCAGTTGCTAAGTACCGGAGAACAACAAACGGTCTCACTGTTCGCTATGGCACTGGAGGCCATGGGATATAAGGCAATCAGTTTTACAGGCGCACAAATAAGAATGGTCACGGACAGCGTTCATACCAAAGCCAGAATCATAAGCATCGATTCAAAAAGGATTCACAAAGAGCTCGATGAGGGGAAAATTGTTCTGGTTGCGGGTTACCAGGGGATTGACAAAAATGGTAATGTCACTACACTCGGAAGAGGCGGTTCTGATACGAGCGCTATGGCTCTTGCTACTGCATTAAAAGCGGAAGAATGCGAGATTTATACGGATGTGGACGGTATCTACACAACCGACCCCCGCTTGTTTGGCGATGCTGCAAAAATGGAAAGAATAAGTTATGACGAAATGCTTGAACTCTCGAGTTTGGGAGCAAATGTTATGCACACCCGTGCTGTTGAGTTCGGGAAAAAATACGATGTAAAAATACACGTAAGAAATAGTCTCAAAGAAGATAAAGGAACAATAGTAACTCATGAGGTGCCGCGAATGGAAGATGTAGTAGTCTCAGGTGCAACGTTACAGAAAGAATTGGCAAAAGTCGACCTTATCAACGTAGATAACAAACCGGGAAATGCTGCAAAGGTATTTTCACATCTGGCAAAGGCAAAAGTTATTATCAACGATATCGTCCAGACAGAAGTAAGCACAGAAAAAGCCAACCTGTCCTTCACCGTGGATGCAGCCGAGCTGAAAGCAGCAAAAGAAACAGTTGAAAAAATCAAAGATGAAGTCAACTGCCAAAATATTTTCATCCGCGATGACATTGCCGAGGTCTCTGTGGTAGGCGTAGGGATGAGAACACATTACGGCGTAGCTGATAAGCTATTCTCCGCCCTCGCAGAAGCAAAGGTGAATATAGACTCTATCACCACCAGTGAAATCCGCATAAGTTGTATAGTGGATAAGGGACAGTCGAAGAAGGCCCTGCGAGCTGTTTGTCGAGCTTTCGAATTAGATAAGCCGGCTGAACAACGGAAGCAAACTTCATAAATAAGTGACGGTTTGAGTTTGCAAAAGAAAAAGATATTTGCGATGAGCAGAAAGAAGCGAAATTTTCTAATCGCTGCATCATCGATTATCATTGCATCTTTGATTTTTCTGGACCACTCTCGAATTAGCCCCCGAAAGCTTCGCTCAAATCCAAAAAAAACAACCTCCGTTGCAGATTTTTCAAAATATAACAGAAAAACATTTATAGTCACCAATGTCGTTGACGGTGATACAATCGATATAGGCATCCCCGACGGCAACAAAGAAGTCACCCGCGTCCGACTTTGGGGTATAGACACCCCGGAGACAAAAAAACCTAACGCCGAAATTGTATACTTTGGCCCGGAAGCGAGCAAATTCACAAAAAAATCAACACTTGGAAAGAAAGTAAAAATCTATCTTGAAGAACATCGTACGAGGGGATATTACGGCAGACTGCTGGCATACGTGCAGTTGCCCGATGGGAAATTCCTGAACGAAGTGCTGCTGCAGGAAGGGTTCGCTTACGCAGACCTGCGGTTCCGTCACAGCTTTTACCATAAATACGAACAATTAGAAGCCACTGCTCGCAGAGAGAAAAAAGGATTGTGGCAGGAAGTAAGACGTGAGCAACTGCCCGGCTGGCTGCAGGGGGAAAAACCAAATTTGCTGAGGAAATAATCGCAGCGAGCTTTTGGAATTGGGTTTGAATTGGGTTTGTTTTTGAGGCGGTTATATACATAAATTTTCGTAAGCCCTTCTCTAATAAAAGGTTATATTCATTTCTGA
This sequence comes from Phycisphaerae bacterium, assembly GCA_030604525.1. Classification (GTDB taxonomy): domain Bacteria; phylum Planctomycetota; class Phycisphaerae; order Sedimentisphaerales; family Anaerobacaceae; genus JAUVVQ01. The sequence continues at coordinate 5,326 of JAUVVQ010000073.1, forward strand.
GTTTGGCTTTGTTTTTGGCTGTGTAAAATCGCTGTTTTTTTTCGTAAGCCGTTGTTTAATAAGAGTTTAAGCTCATTTTGATTTTTTGGCGATTGGGTTCGATTGGCTTTGAATTGGCTTTGTTTTTGAAGCGTCTGCGAAGGGGAATATTGGTATAAGGTTTTATTGCAACAAAAGTTACATTCGTTGCGGTTTTTTGGAAATTGGGTTCGTTTTGCATAAAAAAGTTTGGTTTGTAGAGTTCTCTCTACAAGTGTAGAGCGGCTGGCGTAAGCCAGCAGTGAGTAGAGAAGGTGAACCAGCGTTCGGCTGACCTTCGCTTCGC
>JAUVVQ010000013.1 GCA_030604525.1 Phycisphaerae bacterium
AAACAAGAAATACCAGAATAAAAATACATACCGAACAGACTTTCATAACATGCCGCTTTCCCTAATACCTGCCCTTTAAATACGTAAAAAATATAATTTCTCCGAACGACATCAAAATCTTACCAAAATTACCTTGAGCTATCAAGAATTTTAGTGCAAACGAGGTCGGGCAGCCAACCATTGTAAACGGCCAGGCGGATATCGCAATCCTTGGCGTCAAAGTGATTTGGGGGGCCATAGTACATCAGATACAAATCGTCGGCGACTTTTAAGACCTCGGCGTCATGACCTTCGATAAGATTTTTGTTTTTTGCCTTCCAGTGTATGCCGTCTTTTGAGGCTGCATATCGTGTTAAACTATTCTGGCAGTGCTACGATGCCTAAACCCAGCCCCTTAAGGAAATGACGACGACTTGTGGTTATGTATCTCATATTCTACGTTCTTTCTTGTCAACCAAACGCTGCGGATAACCGGCAAATGAAAGCACGCCTTTCATTCGTACAGTTCATTCGATTGTTCGCTTCATCTATTGATTGTCTTTTAATCTCTCCAGCGGAACCAGGTATTGTGGATTCATGTTCTTGCCCACGGGGCGGCAATTCTTCGGGTTATCCAAGTCCGCATGGGCCTGATCCAGATACTTTCTGAGGCGCTTCACAATATCCAGATTGTCTTTGGCAACGTTCTGCCGTTCGCCAATATCCTTCTCAAGGTTGTAGAGCTCAGCATTGCTATGCAGTTTCCATTTACCGGAGCGGACCGCCTGCAGGTTATTGCCCTTGTAGTAGAGGAAGCTCTGGTGCGGTGATTTTGCATTAGCCCGGCCAAGGAGTAGTGGTGCAATGTTCCTGCCGTCGATAACCCGGTCATTTGGAACCTTACCGCCGCCCAGGATGGCAAAAGTCGGCAGCAAATCCATAGTAGTAGCGATTTCGTCGCAGGTGCTGTTTGCGGGGATGGTGCCCGGCCACCAGGCAAGTGTTGGTTCTCGCATACCGCCCTCCCAGGTAGCACCTTTGTTACCTCGCAGCGGTCCGTTGGAGCAGCCCCATGCTCCACCGTTGTCAGAGGTGAATATCACCATCGTGTTCCTGGCCAAGCCCAATTCCTTAATGGTTTTCAGTATGCGTCCCGCCGACCAGTCCACCTCTTCGATCTGGGCCCGAGTTCGCTGGCGCATGGCGTATGTTGGCTCACGAGCCATTCGCTCCTCGTCCAAATCCCTTGCCGGACCCGCCCTGTCAATAAACTCCTTGCGAGCATTGCAGGGAGAATGGACAAAGGCATGCGGAAGGTACACGAAGAACGGCCGGTCCCGGTTATCCCGGATGAACGCGACCGCCTCGTCGGTAAAACGCTTGCACAACTGCCCCTGGTCGTCCATATCTTTCACTATGTCCACGACCTTGTTGTTGCGCAATACTGGAAGGGGGCAGGGAGCCACCTTCCATTCCTTCGCCTCCGGCATTGGCGGCCACATATCGTTCGAATATGGAATACCGAAGTAGCTGTCGAATCCATAATTGGTGGGAAGAAACTCTGGCTGGTCTCCCAAGTGCCATTTACCGAAACAGCCGGTAGCATAGCCAGCATCCTTGAGAATGCTCGCTATGGTCTTCTCTTTCGGATTGAGTCCGTATGGGTCTTTCGGGAAGAGCACGACGCCCCAGGAGCCGGTCGCAAGTCCTACGCGCTTCGGGTAGCATCCGGTCATCAGTGCCGCCCGAGACGGTGTGCAGACTGGTGCGGCCACATAGAACGAGGTCAGCTTCATCCCCTCGTCGGCCATACGATTCAATTCAGGAGTCTTGTTCAGTTTTGAACCAAAGGGCTCGATATCTCCATAACCCATGTCGTCGATAAATATCACGACAAAATTCGGTTTTCTTTTCGCTTTCGATGTACCCGCCCATAGCGCCGTTGCGCCCATCGAGAATGTGGGCAGTGCTGCGATGCCTAAACCCAGCCCCTTAATGAAATGACGACGACTTGTGGTTATGTATCTCATATTCTACGTTCTTTCTTGTCAACCAAACTTATGATTAGGTAGTTTCTGTATAAAAACCCAAACCTTGTCCCCGCATGTTCGGCAGGGAACAGACTTCTGTCTTTCTGTATAACAAGTTCCGCTTGCTTCTTCAATATTTACCTGTCCTCCGAAGCTTTACGCGAAGGAAGCTCCAATCTCTTGCGCCTCTCCTATGGAGTCCTCAGGAACAATTGTCAATATGGATTTGCCGGCATCATGTCCCATGCCTTTACGCTTTCGAAAGTGGCTTTGCCACCCTTTGCGAACAGGATAAGTCCCAGGCTGTCATCGCGGCCGGGATAGACTCGGCGGGTAATTGCCTGCCGATCGTTGGCATACATTTCTACTACGCATTTATCTACGAATACGCGTAGATGCAGATCTTCATTATCGCCCAACACAAACGGTGCTCGCTCTACTTTCTCCCATCCGTCGACGCCACTACGTGTTGAGTCGAATACCAGTTCCTTTGTATCTGTGTCATAATAGAGCAACGTTTCTTCTTCACCACTGGGTGAAGTGCGAACCTTCACGCCACACTGCCCAGATTCGCCGGGTTTGATGATAAGTTCCAATTCACATGAATCGCCTTCGACACCTTTCAGTGTTTCCGTCTGGCCATCATTGAGAGTTATTCCTTCCCACTTCTTTTCCATTTGGCGCAGCATTTCCAGTTCCTGGACCGGGGCCATCCGTAGTGTTCCGTCATCGCCAAGCCAGAGTGTGCGTGGCAATCCATATACACCTGTCCATCCTTTGGTATCATGGTCTTCCGAATTGTCCCTGAGCCAGGCCCACATAATTTGGCGGCCCTTGCCGTCAACCAGTGCTTCGGGCGCGAAATAAGTTCTGTCGATCCATGACATTCGTCCATGGTTGTTCGGGATAAATCGGTCGTTTGTCGTGTCGTAATCACCGATATAATACTGGGCTCCGCGGTTATGGGAAATGAAAAGCAGGAGATGCTTATTACTCGGTTCACCACCGTCCGGGCTTGACGGCAATGGAAGGAAACTCGGACACATGTTGTCTTCACTTGTTTCGGTCCATTCCGGATTACGCTTGTAGAATCTATGCATGTATTCCCAGTTGACCAAGTCGGTAGATTTGAAAAGGTCAAGCCAGTCACCCTGCATATATGGTGGAGAATCTTCTTCACGGCCAAAGCTATCCAGCACCAGCAAATTACCTGTGCCCATGTAGTAAACACCGTCCTTCTTCCATATATTGCTCGGATCGGCCGAACCATAAATCAACCGATTGCCGTTTTCATCTGTTGTATCTGTTATTCCCCATCCGGTCGATTTAATGACTGGATTCTCGCGTAATTTCTCAAACCGGTTGTAATGTGGTTCACTGCTCTTTGCCAAACCAATTCCGAGAATATCCCATATCATCCAGTATGAAAGATAAACCGTTCCATCATCGTCCACAAACGCACCTCCACTGAAACAGCCGGTATCTCCATTACCCGGCCCAATTGCATCAGGGTGATGCCTCCAATGGATTAGATCATTACTGGAAATATGCCCCCAACAGAATCCTGATTGTGTTCGTTCGTACAAGTACATCAGATGATATCGCCCGTTAGCATAGAATGCTCCCTCCGGATCGCCCGGCTTACCCATGCCTTCGGGTACAGTGAAATGATATCCCGGCCGGTATGGATCTTCCAGCATATGTTCGCGCAGTTCACGTGCAGAGAGCATAATATTTCCAGGTACGGAACCCTCGCTACGCCAATCGGGAGCCGCCTTCTTCGTGGCACATCCACCAGCAATCAATACGAGTAATGCGACTTTCAACAAACTTGTAGCCCTTAAGAATTGACCGAATGATATATGAGCACCATTTTTCATAGCTTTCTCCTTATAAAATCATCTTTGTTTTTTTCTCAACATCACTGCACCGAAGCCCAGCATAAAGATCGCAGAGGATTCAGGGACAAGGGTAAGGTGCCGGCAGGTACCTTGGTAAATCCATCAAGTGTAGACTTACTTGGTGACACTATGACTTTCGGGATGGTTTGTTCAAAAAGTTGATACGCCTGAGGAAGTTTGTCCTTCAAGTCAGCACTATTTCTGATCTTCCCGCCGCGGGTCCACTCATCCCCTTGGCCCACCATATGGCCTCATTAGGTCCAGCTTTGAGCTGGGATCTAAAAAGAAATCCAGCTTTTCTAAATTTATGGCTTTTTAAATCCGTATTAATCTTTCTCCCTAATTATTATCTGCTGTTTGTTTGTCCCAGGGCCAAGGCAGCACCTTTGTCCGATAAGCCCATTGTTCCCACAACTTGGCCATTTGTTTAACACGTTTCGGATGTTGACCGACTAAATTTCGCGTTTCAGTTCTGTCCGCTTCAAGATCATACAATTCCCATTTATCTTTGTCGGTTTCAATATATCGACAATTTCTTTGAACTCGAGCTACTAATTTCCATTTGCCGACTCGAATGGCACGATTCCCTTCATGTTCCCAGAAAATTGCTTCTCGTTTGATTGGTTTATTCTCAAATGCCGGGACAAGGCTCTTGCCTTCCATCGGTATAATTTTATGTTCTTTGTATTCAACAGGATATTTTGCCGAGGCAGAATCAACACAAGTCGCCATTATATCGATTAGATGTCCGGGTTGATGGCTTAACCGGCCTTTGGCTTTTATTCGTTCCGGCCAGTGCACAATCAACGGTGTTGATATACCCCCCTCATGAACCCAGTGCTTATAAAGCCGGAAAGGGGTATTACTGGCATTTGCCCAGCCGATGCCATACGATATATATGTATCCGCCGGACCGGGCATAACACCTATCCCCAATCGCACCGGTCGGCCGTCCCGTGTAACTCTTGGCTCCATGTCATATTGAAGTTCGTCCGGGGCCATTGGTTCAAGTTTCCTCTTCGCATAACGAGCAGGATTATACGGTTCCTCTGTCCCATATTCCTCAGCACAACCGCCATTATCTTCCAGGAAAAAAATGAGGGTATTGTCAAATTGCCCTTTCTGCTTTAATGCCTTCACTATCCGACCGATACCCTGGTCCATGTTATCAATCATAGCGGCATATACTTCCATACGACGCGCCTGCCACTCTTTCAGTTTTTCATCTTCCCAGGCCGGTACCTTCTCATCACGTGCCGTCAACGACCATTGTTCGTTCACCAATCCCATTTTAATCAGTCTCGCGTGACGCTCCTTCCGTATAGCATCCCATCCTTTATCATATTTTCCCTTATATTTTTTAATATCCTTCGGCAGGGCGTGCATAGGCCAATGGGCCGCCGTATAAGCTACGTACATGAAAAATGGATTATTCGTTTTATGCTCCTGAATATATTTCACCGCATTGTCGCTGATGGCATCGGTATAATAAAAATCTTCACCCGGAGCAATCTGGGTATTATCTCGCGTAAGCGAGGTGGGGTCATAAAAACTTCCCGCCCCGCGAATCGTCCCGAAGAATCTGTCGAATCCCCTCTGCAAAGGCCAATTATGCTTGGGGCCGTTCGGTGCGATATGCGGCGTCACGTGCCACTTACCTGCCATATAGGTCGAATAGCCGGATTGCTTGAGGACTTCGGCAATGGTCATACAATTTTTATTCAAATCGCCCAGATAGGCCTTGAGTCTATGATTAGCATTCACCATGTGCCCGATGCCCGTCTGATGCGGATACAACCCCGTCAAGAGCGACGCCCTGGTCGGACAACAACGTGCGGTATTATAAAATTGGGTAAATCGAAGTCCGTTAGCAGCGAGATTGTCCAGATTCGACGTTTGGATTTCGCCGCCGTAGCAGCCGATATCAGAAAAGCCCATATCATCAGACATAATTAGAACGATATTGGGCCTGTCCCCGAGCACTTCGTCCGCCGACAGCTTCATAGCCTTCGCGTATCCCGGTATTGCCAGCGATGCGGCGCCAGCGCCCATAGCTTTCAAAAAATCACGTCGATTCACTCCATTGGCCATTTTCGAATTCTCCGTTAATGTTTTTGTGTTGAAGAAGGAATAATATAATCAGGAATGTACTTGGAAAGTTCCTTGATCACATCTGCATATTTCTTATCACCGGCCAGATTTGCATACTCATTAATATCTTCCGAATGATCATAGAGTTCTTCAAAGCCATTGCTGTACTTGATGTAACGCCAGCGTTCGGAGCGTACACTATGTCCGACTATTCCTCGATAAAAGCCGAATGAAGTCACAGCCGGTGCAGAGCGCTTCTTTGTGACATCCTTTAGAAGCGGCACCAGGCTTTCGCCATCACATTGTTTTGGGATTGGCAAACCTGTAAGTTCGCACAATGTCGGATAAGTATCAATCAAGCTTACTGCGGAAGTGCACCTCGAACCCGATTGTGTCATACCCGGAACGACAAAGAAATAAGGAACTCGTGTTGATTCTTCCCATAAAGTGAACTTTTCCCAATTCTCCTTTTCGCCAATATGCATTCCATGATCAGACCATAGTACAATTATGGTATCTTCAGCATATTCACTCTTTTCAAATCCATCCAGCAGCTTTCCAATTTGCGCATCCGCATAACTGATGCTCGCCAGATATCCTTGTACAAGAATTTCCCAGTAATCGTTTTCCAATACCCATCTGTGCCATGCTTCGCGACCGTGCGAAAAAGCATCTTTAAGGTCATCCTTCTGATGAGGCGGCAACTGAATCTTATCTAACGGGTACATATCAAAATATTTCTGCGGCACCTCCCATGGGATATGCGGACGAAAAACCCCACAAGCCAGAAAGAATGGGTCTTCATGTTTTTCGTTCAGTTTTGATACCGCCCATTCCACGACCTTGTAATCACTTGTCTGCTCCTCAGGAATCTGCAAAGGTTTTGCTCCGAATAGTTGTCTGGCTCCCAACGGCCTGCCCTCTGTCAGCCCCGCTTCCTTATCCGGTATCAACTCAGGCCGAATCCATTTCGGGATTGGATTCTCTGCACTCGGATAGTATTCATCCCAGTCTTCCCCGGGACATTCACTGCCATCCCACCACTGTAATGCATGATAGATCTTTCCAACTCCAAAGGCCCTGTAGCCATGATCACGAAAATGCTGTGATATCGTAACAACATCCTTCAAGACTCCTGTACCGCTATCGGGTCCGGTTCGCCACGTTGGTTTTCCTTTGCTGGTAAACACATTGTTTATAATACCTGACCGGCTTGGGTGCACGCCGGTCATCACTGAAAGTCGAGACGGGTGGCATGCAGGGGCGGCACAATGTGCATTGGTAAATGTCACTCCCTTTTTCGCCAGCCGATCCAAATTAGGTGTCTTTGCATGAGGCAGATGATTGGCCAATGGCCCAATCCAGTCATTCATATCATCTACAGCGATAAAAAGGATGTTGGATTTTTTACTCCTGTCTCGATTCTCAAAAAGAGACGCAGAAACCGACAGACTGGCTGCTGTTATCCCCAGACCGAACATCTTTATAAAACTGCGCCGGCTGATGATATGTTTCATGATCTTTCTCCAAACTGGGATTTCCCGTATAATGTTTTATATCCTTGCTCAGCTACGCCGCTGACTCTTTTCCGATAGAATATCAAATTGATCTCAAAAATTCAATGTTTCCAGCTTCATTTTGAAACTATTTCAGCCACAATAATAGCAAAAACACGAACTTGGCCACTGATTATCGTTTCTTTGACGTACCTCAACCAGTGTCCCATCTGAAATCCAACTTTTCAGCAATTCTCTGCATTAGCCGGACCCAATTGGCACCCAACTTTTACGTCAAAAAAAAAGCGTATAACAATCGATGGGACAACTACTTACAGTGGGACATACGGTCTGAAAATCCGCGTGTCGTCGATTCAGGCCCGTCCCTGCCCATTCGCTTTTCTCCGCAGCTATCTTTTTAGTTGAAATATCTTTTCCATAATCTGATTGTCAAACGGCTTACCACCTTCATCTACGAACGGCTTATCTATAGGCCCTACCAATCTCCCCCACGCCTTCGACGCCTCCGTTTTCTCCATCGGCGCCCAGCTCGTTTCCATATCGAATTCGCAAACAACATCGGAAAACTCAAACGTTCGGTGACCAACCAGATAAATCTCAAGGTCGAGAACCCCCGCATCCTTTATCCCCTTCGTAATACCAGGCCACGCTCTGCCTAACTTATGCACATCCTTGTAACGCTGAACCATCCCCGGCTCGGCTACCAGCTCCCGGGCGTCCACAAAGCGTTTGCTCCCCACTGATAACGGCTGCTGAGGATAACCCTCCCGCTTGTCATACTCGTTTTTCTGCTCCAGCTTATAAACCCGCTCTAACAAAACCCACTTATCCGCCCGCTTTGCTTCCGGCAGGGGCTTCAGATACGGCCCGACTTTCCTCAGCCAGCTTTGATATGCCGGATTCGCCTTAATCTCCTGCTTCGCCGTCTCTAAGTCAAATCCATCCTTCGTCTCCAGCACTGTAAGCAAACGGTCCTGAAACTGATAAATTTGCATCTGCAGTACGCCCATATCTATCAGCTCTTTCTTTACCTGTTCCGGGAACTCGTCCCGCAATAACCACCGGTATGCTTCGACCGACTCCGATTTATCCCGCAAATCGCACGCAAACATATACCGCTTGTAATTACCCGCAACCTTATAATCTCCCCGTTGCAATCCGTTGCAGGAAACCAGACAGAAAACAATCGATACAATGATTAAAATAATTACACATACTTGACACCTTACAAAGCGCCTTTTCGAAAACACTGACTTCATATCTATCTCCTGGCCTTAAACTTAACCTTTTTATAAACGACTACACGCCCCGACTTCCCCATTCACTGCCTGTATTTTAACTTTCTCCATCGCTCTTAATCTATCCCATACCAGCTCAATTATCAATAATAACACAAAAATAAACTTCAAAAGCCCATCAATATTACAAATTCTTCTCTTTCGTTTTTTCTTCTTTATGCGTATAATCTTCCCTGTAATTAAATAGGAGAAACTATGACCTATTTCAGAGAAAACATTGAAAAAGCGGTGGGCTACACTCCCGGCTTCCAACCAAAAGAAGCCGACGTAACCAAGCTCAACACCAACGAAAACCCATACCCTCCTTCACCAAAAGTGTTGGAGGCGATAAAAAGCATCAAACCTGAAAAACTGCGCAAATACCCCGACCCACTCGCAGACGAATTCAGAAAAGCCGCAGCAGACTTCCTGAACCTCTCCCCGGATTATATAATGTGCTGTAACGGCGGAGACGACCTGCTCAAAATTGCTTTGCAATCCTTCTGCGACCCAAAACGACCCCTCGCATACCCGACTCCGACATATTCCCTCTATCCCGTCCTCGCTCAAATCCAAAGCTGCGAAACCATCGAAATCCCCTTCGACGACGAATTCAACCTTCCCCCCAAGCTCGCCGGCACCGATGCTGCTCTGACAATTATCTGCAACCCGAACGCTCCAACCGCCAGCTTCATAAACCCCGACGAAATCGCTTCTCTCGCCGACGAATCTAATACCGTCGTCCTGGTTGACGAAGCTTATGTTGACTTCGCAGAAGATAACTGCATAAGATTAATCAAAGATTTCGATAACCTCATAATCCTCCGCTCAATGAGCAAGGGCTACTCGCTTGCAGGCCTGCGTTTCGGCTACGCCGTCGCCCAGCCGTCTTTAATAAAAGGGCTCCTGAAGGTTAAAGACTCATACAACGTCGATGCCGTCGCAGTCACCGCAGCAGCACAGGCCCTCAAAGACCAAAAATATTTCTCCCAAAACATAAAAAAAATTAAACAGCAGAGGAAATATCTCACCGAAAAATTACGCCTGTTAAATTTCAAAGTCCCCGACAGCTGCGCCAATTTCGTCCTCGCCGCCTGCAAAAAACAAAATGCTAAACAAATCTACCAAAAACTCGCAAAACAAAATATCTACGTCAGATACTTTGACTTACCCAGATTAGACGATAAACTAAGAATAACCGTTGGAACAAAACAGCAGAACGAAAAACTCATTGCCGCATTAAATAAAATTATATAAGGAATACCTTTATGAAAAAAAGAATCGCCCGCATAAAAAGAAAAACAAAAGAAACCGACATCAACCTCGAGTTGAATCTCGATGGAAAAGGAAAATTCGATATCGAATCCGGCATCGGATTCATCGACCACATGTTGAGCCACCTGAGCAAGCACGGCAAAATCGACCTGAATATAAAAGCAAAAGGAGACCTCGAAATTGACCCGCACCACACCGTCGAAGACCTTGGTATAGTCCTCGGCCAGGCCGTCTTTAAAGCGCTCGCAGACAAAAAAGGTATCGCAAGATACGGACACAGCTCCGTTCCTATGGAAGACGCCCTGGCAAACGTCGCTATCGACCTCTCGGGAAGAAGCAGTTGCGTTTACCAAGTAGAGTTTCGCACTGAAAAAATCGGTGACTTCGACGTCCAGTGCCTCGAAGAATTTCTAAAAAGCTTCGCCAACAACGGCAAATTCAATCTGCACATAAACGTCCCATACGGAATCAACAGCCACCACATCGCTGAAGCCGTATTCAAAGCCATCGGACAGGCACTCGCACAAGCCGTTAAAATAACCGGTGCAGACATCCCAAGCACAAAGGGAAAATTGTGATTGAACGTCCAAAACCAGAATATCGTATCGGCATCGGAACCGATATACACGAAGTCGTCAGAGACAGAAAGCTTATGCTCTGCGGTGTCCAAATCGACTACCCGAAAGGACTCGCAGGACACAGTGACGGCGACGTCGGAATTCACGCCCTTATCGACGCTCTCCTCGGCGCCGCTGCTATGGGTGACATAGGAACTCTCTTCCCCGATACCGATGAAAAATTCAAAAATATCGACAGCAAACAACTGCTCCTAACCGTAAAAGAAAAATTACAAAAAAAAGAATGGGAAATCGCAAACGTTGACCTCATAATCCACCTCCAAAAACCAAACCTCGCTAAAATGAAAGGACAAATGAAAAGATGCATAGCCGAACTCCTCGATATAGATTTCGCTACCGTTAACATAAAAGCAAAAACAAACGAAGGTTTCGGCGACGTAGGCGCCGGAGACGCTATCGCCGCTACTGCCACCACACTGCTAAAAAAGAAATTCAAAAGAACACTCTAAAAACAAAAGGTAACAGCAAATGACATTGAAACTCTATAACAGTTTAATGAGAACAAAAGACATATTTGAACCAATTAATAAAGGCCGCGTCGGAGTATATGTCTGCGGACCAACCGTTTATGGACACGCTCACCTCGGACACGCAAAAAGCTATGTCAGCTTCGATGTCCTTATAAGATACCTTCGTTACCTCGGCTATTCCGTAACTTACGTCCAGAACATAACCGACGTCGGACACCTCACCGACAACGCTGACGAAGGTGAAGACAAAATCGAAAAAGAAGCAAAAAAAGAAAAAAAACACCCAATGGCCATCGCAGAATACTACACAAAAAGCTACTTCGATGATATGGACAAACTAAACTGCACAAGACCGGACATTAGCCCACGGGCTACAGGGCACATAACCGAGCAAATCGACCTCGTAAAAAAACTGCTCGAAAAGGGCTATGCCTATGAAGCTAACGGCTCCGTCTATTTCGACATCTCAAAATTCAAGGACTACGGAAAACTCTCCGGAAGAAACGTCGAAGAAATGAGAACAGCAGTGTGTGCTAACGTCTCATCAGACAAAAGAAATCCCGTCGATTTTGCCCTCTGGAAAAAAGCAGAAAAGAACCACATTATGCAGTGGCCCAGTCCCTGGGGGATGGGATACCCCGGATGGCACCTCGAATGCTCCGTTATGAGCACAAAATATCTCGGCCAGCCATTCGATATCCACGGGGGCGGCCTTGAAAACCAATTCCCACACCACGACTGCGAAATCGCCCAGGCAGAAGCCGCAAACCAAAAACAATTCGTTAAATTCTGGCTTCACAACAATATGGTTACCGTCGAAGGTCAAAAAATGGGCAAAAGTCTGAACAACTTCATAAATCTAAAACAGCTCTTCTCCGGCTCACACCAAAAACTTACACGAAAATATTCCCCCCTCGCCGTAAGACAACTCATCCTCAACAGCCACTACAGAAGCCCGCTCGATTTCTCCGATGCCGCACTATATGCCGCTCAATCCGGCTACGAAAAAATAAACGATATTGTTAAAAACCTGAGAAAACAAATCAAAACTGCACCAGAAGGTGACATCGACAAAGAGACAAATAAAAAACTTGAAGAAATTAAAAACAAATTCGAAGATGCTATGAATAACGACCTGAACACCGCCATCGCTCTTTCCACCATCTTCGACCTCACTCGCTTAACCGCCAAGCTCCTGAAGGAAAACGCTGCTCAAAACACCCTCAAAGAAGTCGATGACCTCTTCACCCGGCTTGCCTCGAACGTCCTGGGAATAATAAAAGAAGATTACGGCCAAACCTCGGACGCAGATGAAAAAATATTAAACGATGTAATCGAAATACTCGTCGAACAAAGAAAAATTGCAAGAAAACAAAATGACTTTAAAACCGCAGATAACATCCGCAATAAACTAAGCCGAGCCGGTATCATTCTCGAAGACAAACCAGACGGAACAAAATGGAGAAAAAAATGAAAATCCTCGGAATCGACCCCGGCCTGCAAATTTGCGGCTATGCCTGCATGGAAAACCGGGACGATAAAGAAAACCTCATCGAAGCGGGAACATTCAAAACGCAAAGCCCCGCTCCAATACCAAAACGATTAAACCAAATAGCAAATTACATAACCTCACTGCTCAAAAAATTCGAACCAGATACCGTCGCCGTCGAAACACTCTACTCACACTATGCTCACCCGAAAACCGCAATATTGATGGGACACGCAAGAGGTGTTATACTGCAGCAATGTGAAAAAGCTGCAATAACCGTCAAAAGTTACAGTGCTACAAGAATAAAAAAGTCGATTACCGGAAATGGAAGGGCTTCAAAAATGCAAATGCAGAGAACCATACAGACAATCCTGAATCTAACCGAACTACCCGAACCGCCGGATGTCGCAGACGCCATCGCAGCCGCTCTTTGTTGCTCAAATGAAATGAATTTTGTTAAAACTTTTTGATTTAAAAAATAAATGCTGACTCCTGACCCCTGACAAATAAAAATGATAGCAAAAATCGAAGGGAAACTCGAAAAACTAAACAGCCACACCGCCCTTATACAAATCGGCGGAATAAGCTACGAAGTAATGCTCCCGGGATACTGCGTAAACCAGCTCGCTGACAAAATCGGCTCCGAAATCTCACTTTGTACAATGCAATACTTCGAGGGCTCTCCGGGAGGCGGTAACTTAATACCCCGACTGGTCGGCTTCCTGAACGACGACGAAAGAAACTTCTTCACTAAATACACCAGCGTAAAAGGAATAGGTATAAAAAAAGGTTTGAAATCCCTCACCCTACCCATTGAAACCATCGCTGCCGCAATAGAAAACAACGACGAAAAAACCATCACCTCGCTGGCAGGAATCGGTAAAAGAATGGCAAATCAAATCATCGCTGAACTAAAAGGGAAAGTCGCCGCCTTCGCCGCAGAACACGCAATCTCCGCACAGCAGAGACATCCATTCAGACCATTCCAGGCAGAAGCTCTTGAAATACTCATCGCCTGGGGAGAAAGAAGAAATGAAACCATCGAACTGATAGAACTCGCAGAAAAAAAACATCCGGATGTAAAATCCGCCGAAGAGCTCGTCCCGCTTGTATATAGATTAAAACAGGGCGTCGAAGTTTGAAAATTGAAAACTGGTTTTTAAATTGTTATTATAACCGGAACGCCAATAACTAAATACTAACGACGAACAACTAAAAAATGTCTATCGATAGAATCATAACCGGAAAATCCCTGAACGAGAAAGAGGAAAACTTCAACCTTTCCCTCAGACCAAAAACCCTCGACGAATGTATAGGCCAGGAAAACGTCAAAGAAAAACTTTCCATCGCCATAAAAGCTGCAACACAAAGAAAAGAGCCATTAGAGCACATCCTTCTGCACGGACCGCCCGGACTCGGAAAAACCACTCTTGCAAACGTCGTCGCAAACGAAATGAATGCAAAAATAAGGGCTACCTCAGGGCCGGCTCTCGTCAAGCAGGGCGATGTAATGGGCCTGCTAAGCAACATTAAAACAGGAGATGTCCTCTTCATCGATGAAATACACCGGCTCAACATACAGGTCGAAGAGTTTATGTATCCGGCTATGGAAGAATTCAAAGTTGACTTCACCGTTGACAGCGGCCTGCACGCTAAAACCATAAACTTCCCGCTAAAAAGATTTACTCTCATTGGCGCAACCACAAGAGCAGGACTCCTCAGCGCACCACTGCGAAGCAGATTTGGGATGTTCTACCACCTGAACTTCTACTCCGCAAAAGAGCTTACCGAAATCCTCATAAGGTCTGCAAAACTCCTCGATCTCACCTGCGAAGACGGCACATTGGAACTCATCGCCAGCCGCTCAAGAGGCACTCCCAGGGTCGCAAACCGACTCCTCAAACGAGTTCGTGACTACGCACAGGTAAAGGGCTCAGGCATTCTTAGCGAAAAAATCGTCGAAAACGCACTCAAAATGGAGCAAATCGACCCTCTCGGCCTTGATAAACTTGACAGAGATTTCCTCAACGCTTTGGCAAAAGTATATAACGGAGGCCCTGCCGGCATCGACGCCGTCGCTGCAACGCTCGGCGAAGAAAGGGACACCCTCGAAGACGTCGTCGAACCATATCTGCTCCAGAAGGGCTTTCTGAGAAGAACAAAAAGAGGAAGAGAAATCACCCCGCACGCCTGCAAGCACCTGAATCTAAAACTACAAAAAACAAAACAAGCCAACCAACCGCAACTCTTCAACAAAAACAACCAATAAATTGCTGAAAATCAAATGAATATTTGCTCTGTTCTTTCTCAACTTGTGATAACATACCTGGCTGTCTTCAACGGCTTACCCAAAACATTCTGAAAGTAACTAACCAACAACTCCTCTATCCGCTCAACCGTCTCTTGCTTTGCACCAACCAACCGATTAAAATCACTCAAAACATCTCCGCACTCCCTGCTTATCCTGACCTTGTCAACAAAACCCCCCTCGCAATCCCTGCAGACAAACCCATTCGCCGAACTGCTGAAATATACCTGGTCCCACTTCGAATCATATCCTCGCTTGCAGCTTACGCACCTTTGGAACACCGGCAAAAGCCCAACCTCCTGCAGCAAAGTTACCTCAAACATTATCAAAAGCTTCAACGCATCCAACCGTCCCCGGCAACCTTCAGTATTTTGCAAAAGCCGCACAAGCCCATCATAAAGACCGGGATGCGAATCCTGCTCATCGGTCAGCTCTCTAACAAGTTCAATACCCAGACTCGCACAATTCAAACATACAAGATTGCCGGAAAGCCGACCGAACCCACGCCCTTCCTCGAACTCCGTCAACGTTGCAAGCCCCTCTCTGCCGGTATCGGAAAAAACAAGCTCGCCTTCCGAAAACAACTCTATCGGCCCACCAAAAGATGACTTGCTCCGCTTGCTCCCTTTTGCTATCGCACTTAGTTTCCCCTGCCCCCTTGTAAAAAATGTCACCACCTGAGACGTCTCCGAGTAATCTACAGCTCGTATACAAATTCCTCTATCTTTAGTCAGCATAATAACTTGTTTACTCAACCGCTTTTCTCTTGCTCGTCTCGAACCGGAAGTTTCATTCGTATCCGCCTTATCCGTCGCGTCTCCGCCGATGAAATCGTAAAACCGATACCCTCATACTCAAAACTCTCTTCTGTCTTCGGTATGTAACCCAAATATGAAAATACAAATCCGCCTAAAGTCTCATAGTCCTCTTCCTCAGGCAAATCCAAGCCCAGCTCATCATTAACATCGTCGATATCGGTCCGCGCATCCACCTCGAAAACATTCTCGCCTACCTGGCGTATCGCACTTATCGGCGTCTTCTCATACTCGTCCGTTATCTCACCGACAAGCTCCTCTAATATATCTTCTATCGTAACAATCCCCGCCGTCCCACCATACTCATCAAGAACTATCGCCGCATGAAGCTTCTGATTTTGAAATTCATGAAGAAGAACTCGTAAATACTTCGTCTCCGGAACAAAATACGCATCACGCATCTTCTCAGACAAATTAAACTCCGACTCTTCCCTGTCTATCTCGCTAAGTAAATCCTTCGCATAGATTAACCCTACTATATGGTCTATATCATCCTCATAAACAGGCACTCGTGAATGACCCGCTTTTGTTATCGTATCCAAAACCGTCCTTCGGCCTGAACTGACTTCAACCGCTTTGATATCCGTCCGGGGTGTCATAATCTCCTCAACGGTCGTATCCGTCAGTTCAAGAACATTCTCTATCATCGCCTGCTCTTCCGCATCTGCTACGCCTGCCATCTCAAGGTCCGTTAAAAATTCCTCCTGTTTCACATCCGTTTTCTCTTCCGCCCCATCTTCAGGAACACCCGCCAAACGACGAACAAGAACATCCGTGAAATGCCTTAAATAAAAAACAGGACCGACTATCATCGAAAAAAATCGTAAAACCCCGTAAGTCCTGCCAAAAAAATTCTCGCCTGCATATTTAGCCCATGCGCTTGCTACAGAAAGACTAAACAAAAAAATTGCAAACGAGAGAAGAACTGTAAGTATATAATCTCCAACCTCCGCTTCACGAGGACGCAAAGCGGTAAAAATCAAAAAAAAACAAATCAATACTAACACATTCAAAAACAAACGATAAAAAACGCAGACCATAGCCAACCGCTCGCTGTCAGCTCCAAGCTCGTCAGCAGAACTCCCTTTGCCAAAAGATTTAAACACCTCTGCCAGCTTGCCTCGGGAAACCGTGCGCAGGGATATGACGGCAACTGAGAAAAAAAGACTGCCTGCACTCAAAAATACTATCAAAAAAACAAGCCACAAGCCCGCACTCACTTAACACCCTTTCAATTAATTCACAAAAATTAAAGCCACCATATCAATCCGCCTTCGGCGGGTCACGTAAATCATAGTTACTCTTCTTCTAATCCGCTATTATACACCATACCATATCCCAATGCCTGCAAAATCTCGTCCTCGGCAGAATGCATCCGTTCTGCCTGGCCTGATTCAGTATCATCAAAACCAAAATTATGTAAAAGCCCGTGAACAACATAAAGAGCCAATTCCGCTCCCACCCCGTGACCTCTCCTTCGCCCCTGCCTGACGGCCTCCTCGCCGTTTACAATAACTTCAAATACACGCTTCGAACCACCTTCATCCTCAGACAAATCAAAACTCAAACAATCTGTTATCTCTTCCATACCAAGAAAGTTTTTATTAAACTCGCATATCTTGCCGTCTCCCACAATTACCACACTCACCTCGAAAAAAATCTCTTTCTCTGTATCTTCACAAACACGACCGCATACAAAACTGACAAGCTCCTGTAATGCCGAATCACTAAAATCTATATCCTTGAAATCTTTACAAATCCCCACTAACACTTTAAACTTTTTCTTTGAGCTTACCATAAATCTCAACTTTTCTTTGGCCCCTTCTGTGATGCCTGACTCTCCTCTTGTCCCCCGCCGTCAACTTCCTCCGCTGACTGCGCACCCTCTTGCCCGGCCTCAACAACATCCGACGGATAAGCAATCCTGCCATGATGGTGACCAACAAGGGATTTGGACACACTCGATTCTATCTGGCTCAACTCTCGCAATGTCAGCTCGCACTCATCAAACTGTCCATCCTGAAGACGCTTCATTGCCATATTATGCACTAATATCTCTATTTTCTTCGGAGTCAATTCCGGCATCGACCGCAGAGCGCCTTCCACACTATCAGACAGCATCACTATCGCTGCTTCCTTTGTCCCCGGCTTAGGACCTTCATAACGAAATTCGCTCTCCGAGGGCAAACCACTTCGACCATTCTTCGAATCCTGCTGCTTCTTCGCCTCATGATAAAAATATTCCACAAGCGTCGTGCCATGATGAGTCTCTATAAATTGACGCAGCACTGCAGGAAGGCCATATTCCTTAGCCATCTCTATCCCGTCTTTGACATGACCTATTATAATCAACTGACTCATCGCCGGCGATAATTCCTCGTGACGACTATGTGAACCAAGCTCATTCTCCGCAAAATAATGCGGCTTGTTTATCTTGCCTATATCATGATAATAAGACCCGACTCGGCATAACAAACCATTACATCCAATCGACTCCGCCGCCGACTCCGCTATCGACCCAACCAGCAAACTGTGACTGAATGTGCCGGGGGCCTCCATCGCTAAACGCTTTAACAAGGGCTGACTCGCATCACTGTAGTCTAAAAGAGTCATACTCGTTGCTATCCCGAACACACGCTCTATAACAGGAAGCAAGCTCTGAAGCAAAAGTGCCGCCAGAAAAGCCGCCGTCGCATTATAACCCGCATCCGTAAATATCTGAACCCATTTCGCTTCCCCGGACAGAAAACTCAAAGCCATTGTGGTAACTAAAACCACCGCCGCCGTAAGAGCTCCCACCTCCAGCAGCTTCATCCGGCTGCGCACCTCTCTCAAAGAAAAACAACAGGTAACCACCGCTGCCGTCATCGTAAAAAGTAAATCGACGTCAACTACCGGCAGAGTGGTTAAGCGCAGAGTGGTTAAGCTGCTGAGCATCACATAAAACAAGCCCAAACCAAGAGCTAATCGCTGATTATAAGATATCGTCAATATTATCGCTGCTATTACGGAGCTGCCTAAAACCCAGGACGTATGATGACTAAATAAAACGCCTACCTTCGCTGCAAACAATAAAAGAACAAATAATCCTATTAAGGCTGACACCCTCGCCGGCCTCTGGAGTATCCGCCTCTGATAATGATAAATATAAAAAGCAGCGCCTATGCTAAGCTCTATCACTATTATACCTAACGACAGAATCTTAAGATAAGAACCCCTTTGTATCAGCTCGAACGATAGTATTGCTATACAAAAAATTACAAACAATAAATACAAAAGAAGAATGTTGACTCTTTTCAAGGTCAAAAAACGAGTTATCTGAGATATTCGTCCCGTCGATATTGTCTCACGAACTTTGCTCCGACGCAAATTTAATTTCTTTCGAAATCGCATCTTATTCCCTCTAAAAAAATCTGAAACAAAACTCTACCGCACATCACGACCTTCATTCTTCCTGCGACGTTTGTACGCACGCACTATATTCTGCACCAGCCGATGACGAACTATGTCGGTTTGAGTCAGCTTAACATAACCTATCCCTCGTATCCGCCGGAGTGTTTCTATCGCCTCTATCATACCGCTTCGCTGGTTGGACCTAAGGTCAATTTGTGTTATATCACCTGTTATTATCATCTTGGAACCGCGACCAAGACGAGTCAGTATCATCAACATCTGCATAGCAGATGTGTTCTGCGCCTCATCACAAATAACCACCGACTCATTCAATGTCCTGCCGCGCATAAACGCAAGAGGAATTATCTCTATTACATCAAGCTCCATAAACTTCCGCATCTGAGAAAAATCCATCATATCCTCAAGTGCATCAAACAAGGGACGAAGATAAGGATTGACCTTCTCCTGCAAATCACCCGGAAGAAACCCAAGTTTCTCACCCGCCTCGACCGCAGGACGCGCTAAGATTATACGCCTTATCTGTTTGCTTTTAAGCATAGATACCGCTACCGCCACCGCAAGATAGGTCTTGCCGGTCCCCGCAGGGCCTATACAAAATGTAAGGTCATTCGAAAGCATCTTCTCGACATATTTTCGTTGACCATTTGTCGACGGCTTTATGACATTCTTGCTGGAATACACCGAAAGCGACATTGAACCCTTATCAAAAACAGCTTTTCTCTTCGACCCTCTTTCAAGAAGCTCCGTTACATCCTCCGCATCGAGACTGGAACCTTTACTTACACGGGACTGCATCTTACGAATTATCTCAGCCGCCCTCGTAACATCCGCCTCATTACCGGAAATCAGTAAATTCCTGTCTCGGGCAGTAAAGCGCACACCAAGTGACTCACGCAACATCCGGAGATGAGCATCCGCCGGACCAAATAACCTGAGCTGCTCAGAGGGAGCTCCTAATTCTAATGTAATCTCCAAAATCTACCTCGCCTGGTTACACCAAAAATAAAAAAAACAAATAACCAAACGGCGCCGCACCAAGAGGCGAATCTATTACATCAAGCAAACCGCCAAAACCGGGTATGCCTAAACCTTCTTCTGTAACAGAATCCTTCTGCTCCGCATCACGCTTAAGCATCGACTCCGCAAGGTCTCCAACCTGACCTATAAAAGCAAAACATACGCCAAAAAAAACACTGCTCCATATTCCCATTATATCAAAAAAAGCGCCAAATAAAACAGATACTATTACACCAAACAGCACTCCACCACCCATCCCTTCCCAGCTCTTGCCGGGACTGATAACCGGCGAAAATTTCCTCCGGCCAAAAAGCTTGCCAAACGTATAAGCGCCTATATCAGAAGATTTTACAACAAAAATAAACATCAAAACAGGCCACAATCCGAAATCAATCCGTATCCCCAGGATAAAACTGCTTAAAACTCCAAGATAAATTATTGAAAAATAATTCCCGCCGCAGTTACTGAAAACCCCTTTTGTGCCGTAATGAAAATATTGATAAAATAATAACAAAAACAGCAAAAATACCGACAAATACAAAAAGTATAACTCAAGCGAAATACCAAAAAGCCAATGCCAATACCAACTGCTCGCAAAAAGCATTGAGCCTGCAATCGCTATCGGCTTGAAAATACGTATCCCATTCCTCTTCGCCAAATTCGAAATCTCAAACTGTGCCGGTATAACCAGAATGCAAATCAACACACACAAAAGAGTCCCCTGATATGCCTTATCGTCACTCAACGTAGAAGTAATACGCCCGTCAAGCCAGCCGTCAAAAACCAGCAAACCGGCAAAAAATAACGTCATCAATGTCCCAAACAGCAATCTGTATCTAAGCATAATAAAAAACTTCTCGCACCTGCTTTCGAAGAAAACAAGACGCTAACTGTCAACGTCACCAAAACGCCTCTTTCGATTCGCATAAGAAAGTATCGCATGCTCTAAATCCACCTCCTTAAACTCAGGCCAGAGAGTCTCCGTCACATAAAACTCACTGTAAGAAATCTGCCAAAGCAAAAAATTACTCACCCTCTTCTCGTTCGCCGTTCTTATCAGCAAATCTGGCTCCGATAAACCCGAAGTGTACAAATGAGACGATACACACTCCTCATCTATATCTTCCAACCCAAGCTCCCCCATCTTGTGTTCTTCACAAATAGCCCGAACCGCATCAATTATCTCAGACCTGCCTCCATAATTCAAAGCCAGCGCCAGAACCATACCACTATTACCCCTTGTCTTCTCAGTTGTCGCATCCAACGCATCCTGAACCTCAGCAGGCAACTGAGACTTCCTGCCAAGATGAACCAACCTGACATTATCTCTCATCAGTTTGGGCTGAACTCTAATAAGGTATTCCGTGTAAAGATACATCAAAGCATCCACTTCCTCCTTAGGCCTTTTCCAGTTCTCAGCACTGAAAGAATACAATGTCAAAACCTCAATACCAAAATCCACACAACTTTGGGCCAGCTCTTCCGTCCTCCTGCTTCCTTCACGATGTCCCGCAGCACGGGACAATCCTTGTCGCTCGGCCCATCGGCCGTTACCATCCATAATTACTGCTATATGGCGAGGCATTCTCTCAACGCTTATACCTAATCGCTCCGCCGTCGATTCCAGCTTCTCTAAATCAACGCCCAATTCGTTTTCCTCGCTTTACAACAAAACAAAAAACCTGCTATCTGAATATTGTCTGCTTACGTTTCGGACCAACACTAACTATATGAACAGGCACACCAAGATAACCTTCTATCAAATTAACATAATCCCGCGCCGCCTTCGGCAAATCCTCAAAAGAGCTAACAGGGCTTATGTCCTGCTCCCAGCCGGCAACGCTCTCGTACACACATTCAGCCCTGGCAAGTTTATGAGGATTCCCGCTGAATACGCTCTGCTCTTCTCCGTCAATCCTATAAGAGCTGCAAACCTTAATCTCCTCCAGCCCGCCAAGAGTATCCAAATGCATCAACGCTACCGAATCTATGCCCCCTATCTTAATACTGTAGGATGTCGCCACCGCATCGAACCAGCCGCACCGACGCGGACGGCCCGTCGTCGTCCCGTATTCATTACCTTTGTCCCGGATGTATTGGCCCGTATCATTGTCCTGCTCGCTCGGAAAAGGACCGGCTCCGACTCGAGTCGTGTATGCCTTGGCGACCCCAATAAATTTGTCAACCTTCTTAGCTGGAAATCCGCAACCCGCCGGCATACCCAGGGCGCTCGAATTCGAACTCGTAACAAAGGGGAATGTCCCATGGTCCAAATCCAAAAGTGTTCCCTGTGCACCCTCGAAAAGTATCGATTTACCATCTGAATCCAACCGGTGAAGAAGCTCCGTCGTATCGGAAATAAAAATGCCGAGCTTCGCAGAATAAACCTTGCACTTCTCGAAAAGCTCATCAACGTTTATCGGCCCCGCTCCATATACCGCCAAAAAAACCTTGTTCTTATACGAAACAATCGATGCAAGCTTCTCTTTAAGAGCAGTAAGCTCTAAAAAGTCACCCATCCGTACCGCATAACTTCTGCCTATCTTGTCTGCATAACAAGGTCCTATTCCGCGACTGGTCGTCCCAATCCTGCCCTTCCCGAGCGATTCTTCGCGAAGGCGGTCCTCAAGCTTATGATAATCAAGAACAACGTGGGCATTCTCGCTGACAAACAAGCGACCCGCCAGAGTAATCCCCTGCCCTTTTAAGACCTCTATCTCCTCCAAAAGACACTCAGGGTCCACCACAACTCCATTGCCAATCACGCATATATCTCCCTGACGAACCGAACCGCTCGGCAAAAGATGCATCGCAAAACGGCTGTCACCTACCACAACAGTATGACCCGCATTCGCACCACCACCATAACGCACAACTACGTCGCTGTCCTCCGCAAGAATATCTACTATCTTGCCCTTGCCTTCATCGCCCCATTGAAGCCCAATCACACAAGTATTCATCCTTATTTTTTCCTGCATTAAACCCTGTCGATTTTAAATTAACTTTCAAAAAACAAATAACAGTAGAATCCATACAAATTTAAACCGCAACAGCTAAATGCCCCGCCTGTTGCGGCAAAATATGAATTGTATTTGACAATAAGAAAAAATCAACTTATTTCTGCTACTAAACGTTCGAGCACCGCCGGCAAATTATCATAGCTGCGGTCACTCAATTTCCGGCGAACCTCACGACCATCCGCACCACGGTAAATAATAATAAAATATCCCTTCTTATCGAAATAAGTCTTATCTACCTTCTCAATGGAATCGTAGGCAATCCGCTCTTTATCGTTGATAACAAGACTCTCCTCATCCGCCAGAACACGTCGCCGCACAACAAAGCCCATTACTACACTCAAAATCAACCCCGCTCCCACAAGATAATAAGGCCCTTGCTTATTGATGAGCAAATACGCCTCAGGATTCCCTTGCTTATCCGTATGCGCCTCTATCCATCTTTCATTAAAGTAACCGTCATATACACACCAAATCGCAAGAGCAAAACACAAAACTATACCAATCTTAAAATTCGTCTTTTTATACTTACTGCACGGCGCCTCTATCAACATCTTCGCACCTCTTAAAAAATTCCCGACTAATTTCTCTTGCCAAACAGCTCTTTGTCATTCCCGCAAAGCTTGTCCCCGCAAAAGCGGGGAGCAGCTAACTGATTAACCGCCTCTTGGATATAACTTTTCTTAAAGGATGCACAAAATGCGGGATTATCTTCTCTTCCAGCAGCTCCTCCGCCAGTCCGCACTGCCTCACAAATGACTCCTCCGAATTAAACTTCCCGATACCGGAAGGATACTGACGTATGCTAAAAGACAAACTAATCGCACTATCTGAACCCCGGCCTCGCCTGGATGACTCATATACGTTTGTCTTGGACTCGATACTTATTCTCGCCTCCGTATTACCATCGTCACTCAAAGAAAATACCGCAACAGGAGAAAATCCTCTAACCTTCACTCTATCCATCTCAAAAAAACTCTTAAAACAACTCTCGCTAAACAACGCCTCCAGAATAACCTCATCATGATTGCCCTCGTATTCAAAGTCCATACCGAAGGTAACATCAAGTGAATTGATATCAAGATGACTCACACTGAGCATATAAGGTATAAGCTCGAGTATCAGCTTATGCTGGCGATAAGATTCCTCAAAATCAGATGGATTAACCACCACCGAGCATATCCGGTCGTGCTCTAAAGCTACCCAGCGGTAACTGTCGCCTTGCTTGCCGTCTTCAAGAAAATAGTCCCCCCCGGAACTGCAATAAAATTTACCCATACTCGGATATTGCTTTTGAACACGCTCGAAAAAACTAAGCAGCGTATCTCGATGGCTCGGCAAATCAAGCTCGGTATTTACGTACATCTCAATAAAAAAATCATCACAAAGAAAATTTAAGTTTGCTGACATATCTTAATAACCTTAAAAACCTTCGACCCACCGTCTATTTTTAACTAATAAGAGAACTAAAAGCTCTTCGGCTTCTCCTGTGCAAAAAACAGCTGCCGGACAAAAACATCGAATCTATTATACATTCAAATACTCATATTCCCAGATTTTTCCAGTCAAATGCTCAAGTTCTTTATCATATTTCTTAAGTATTTCGAAATATTCCTCCGATTCAAGAGCTTCCTTCGCCTTCTTCTCTTCGGGTTTAGCCGCTACAGGAAGAACGGATTTCCTGAATATCTCGTAATGGTCCCTGATAGAACAAGGCATCAGCCAATTCTTCGGCTTAGACCAATCATCCAGACCATACTGACGCTGCCAACGCCTGCCCCTGACCATAAAATCCGAATACAACGCATCCGCTAACGTCTTGCCGCTATCAAATAAATCGTAAACATTGTCAACATAATAAGGGATAAATGCACAAGGCGTAATATTCCCCTCCCAGTCTATATAAAAATACCCTCCGCTCCTGCCGTATGCTACACAACCTCTCGAAAGAACTCCGCTGTTCCAGAAATCCGCCACACAATAACCCTTCTTTCCCAAAAGCTCCTCCCATTTCCGGTAAAGCTCAAGCCGTTGGGATGGGGATACCATCAAACGCATCTGGTCCTTGCCTCTGCCTATCGGCATCAACTGAAACTGCCACATATAACTGACACCCTGCTCAAGAAAATAATAATCATAAAACTCATCGCTCAATAGCACATCCTTGTTTGCACTCGTCGCCGTTACCGATACACCAAAGGGTACTCCCGCCGACCGCAGCCGCAAAAACGCATTCAGTATTCTTTTATATACCCCTTCCCCGCGACGGGCATCCGTCTCCGCCTCGAAACCCTCTACTGAAATCGCAGGCGTTACATTCGCCGTCCCCGAAAGACGTTCCGCTATCTCATCATCGATAAGGGTCCCGTTGGTATATACCAGAAAGAACATATCATTATACTTCTCAAAAATATCAAGCAGCGTCTTACCATCACTCTTATACATGAACGGCTCACCACCGCTGATTGTCATAAAACGGCTCCCGAATATATCGTGCGTCTGGCCCACTATCCTGTCCACATAATCAAAGGGCAGGGTCGCCGCCGTATGAGAATTAGACCCCGCATAGCAACCTATACAATTAAGATTACATCGCTGTGTCGGTGAGAAAACTATAAAGGCGGGAGGCAATTCACCATACCGGGCATTATACCTTTCAACTGTCCGCAAATGGTCTTCGCCAGCGTCAATGAGATTGTTCTGCACAAATACGTTGGCTATATTCTTGATTACTCTATCCGAAATATACCCCTTATCTACATTACGCATAGTGCACTTCAGCATCGCTGACAAAAATTCATACCGCTTCTGACGAACCATCTTCAAATCTTCCCCAGCCGCCTCAACTATGCTCTTATAAATATACCTGTCAATACGCTTCTCCAGAACTTTCCTCAGATGCTTGTGATTTATCATCTTGACTAAACCGGATGATATGGTCTCAGCTTTCATTATTAGCGCCCCTTTCGCTTATAATAAAATGTCTTTCTAAAAACACTCTGCTCTATGGGCAATTTTCACGCAAATCCGCAATTACTTCAAGAAATAAAACACAAAAACCAAAACCCCGAGAACATAACAATATACCGCAAAATACTTCAGATTCCGCCTCCTTGAAGCCCGTATCAGCACTTTCAAGGCCAATACTCCCGTTACCGCCGCCGCAGCAATCCCAATCAAAAACACTCCCAGCCCCAGACCAGAGGCTCCAAGCTCCCCGAATTCTTTGATAATCTCTATTAACGTGGCGCCCAATATGGCCGGTATTGCCAGAAGAAAACTAAACTCCACCGCCCAGCGACGCCGAAGACCTATCAGTATCGCTGCACAAATAGTCGCTCCGCTGCGAGATATCCCCGGCATAATCGCCACCGCCTGAGACAAGCCAACTATCAAAGCGCCTATAATACCGAACTCCCGAAGCCCCATACGCGCATGCTTGCGAAAATCAGTAATAAGCAAAAAACTCCCCGTCACTAACCACATAATCGAAACCACCTCGATATTGCCACGCGCAGACTTGAAATAATCCTCAAACAAAAAACCCAAAACGCCCGTTACCAAAGTCGCCGCCACACCAAGAACCAGTATGTGAACGCTCGGCGACCGCCTGTATCTCTGGACAAAACCGCTACCATAATTGCCGCTGAAATAAAGCCCACTCAAAAAAAACAATATCGACTTCCGAAACACCACCACTATCGCAACTACCGTCCCGACATGAACCGACAAATCAAACAAAAGCATACCACCGCTATCAGGAGACAAATTAAAGATATCCTCAAGCAAAACCAGATGACCCGATGAGGATACCGGCAAAAACTCCGTCAATCCCTGTACCACACCTAAAACCAACGCCTCAAATATGCCAAAACTCGATTCTCCCGAACCTCCGAAAAATCCCGCAACCCTCTCAACCAACCCGCTCTTCAAAAACACCAGCAAAACAACTCCGCCATACAAACCGGCAACTAAATCATCTGCCAAAACGCCCCACATCCCCTTTAACTTCTCAGCACTGCAAACAGGCCAGGGCTTGAAAATATCAAAAAAACGAAAAAGCAAAAATCCCAAAACAGCCACTACAAAAACCAACTCACTCCTAAAACCAAGCGCAAACAAAAATACAACCGACTGGCCAGCTATCTCATCCGCCACTATCTCGCCGGGGTCCTTTCGCTGCTTCGCCCTCGCTACCGCCTCCCCGCAAAGCAAACACACCGCCGAACCTGACAAAAACAAAAACACCATCGAAGAAAACACCCACACCGAAGACATCCCCAAAATACTAAACAAAACAAAAAACAAAACCGGCACAAGCGAACCATACGTCCCCGGGGCAAACCGAAGACACCCAATACCAAAACAACTTGCAAGCAATCGTCTCATATCACTTAAAATCCAAACAATAAATCTCTTATAAATTGCTATACGCTACACGCTAATATAATTATTCCGCTAAATCTCCTCTAACATAGCAAAACAAAACCTGTCTGTCATCCCTGCAATATAATCCGCTGCCACTCTCTCAGCCCCCTCCTTATCAATTAAGCCCTGATAAAAACGAGGCATCACCTCCCGATTTTTACACAAGTGCTCAAAAAGCCGACCAAGCCCGTCCTTTATCTTCACCTTCGTCGGCTGAAGTGAAGGATGTTGATAAAAATTCCGTAATAAAAATCCCTCCAGCTCCCTCAACCTCTTATCGTTCTCCTCACTGAGAACCGCTACATCCCCGCCCGCTTCGTATACATTTTCCAGGCATTCTATTCCCGCACGTTCTATCGCACCCCTGCTCGCATCAATGCAGTCGCTTACCAGCATATCAATAATCGACTTGGCAATCCGAGTCCTGCGAACAGATAAATCCTCTATGCCCTCAGCTTCAATATGCTCCTCCGATAACGAAAACAGCTCAATGCCCTCTCCCTCCAATTGCTCACTGTCAATCAAGCCGGCTCGCATCCCGTCCTCGAGGTCATGGCAATTATAAGCTATTCGGTCCGCCAAATTACTTATCTGGCCTTCTACCGAGCAATTCTTCTCCGAAAATATCCCTCCGCCCGGCTTATCATAAGGTCCCCTGTGACGATACAAACCAAGACGGGTCTCATACATAAGATTCAATCCGAAAAAATCAGGATATGGATGCTCAAGCAAATCAACCAGCCGAAGACTCTGAAGATTATGCTCAAATCCTCCAAAGCCGCTCAGCAATTCAGCAAGCACCGTCTCGCCCGTATGACCAAAGGGCGGATGACCAAGGTCATGGCCGAGACATATCCCCTCAGTCAGACTGTCGTTCACCACTAAACACTTCGCTATCGTCCTGCCTATCTGGGACACCTCGATGCTGTGCGTCAGACGATTCCGATAACTGTCATCCAGCCCGGGACTAAACACCTGGGTCTTACCCTCAAGACGGCGAAACGCCTCGCTGTGTATTATCCTGTCGCGGTCACGCTCAAAGCAGCTCCGGTAAGCATGGAGCTTCTCAAAAAAACGCCTGCCCTTACTCTTCTCAACCGTCACCGCATAGACCGCCTGCTCATCTGACATATCCCGACTATCCTCGCTGCATCCTGAATATAAAACCTGAATCCCACTCCGACCAAAAACCTGCTTTTTTGAACAGCAAAAACCAAAAATCTGCTAATTTTCTTGCTGGTTAAAAATAGGTGCTGTGCATCAAAACCAAAACTATAAAGAAGGAAGATTGTGCTCGGCGCTTACCTCCTTCAGCAACACAAGAAGCTCCGTTATGCTTTGGCTCACAACATTAGTATCGCTGCAAACACTCATAAAATTCGTGTCTCCATCCCACCTCGGCACAACATGAATATGAAGGTGTCCGGGAAGACCCGCTCCGCCGCACCGGCCAAAATTCATCCCTACATTAAAACCGTGCGGCTTAATCGCCAGCAAAAGCGCTCGCTTCGTCTCGCGGATAAGCTTCATTAACTCAACCAGCTCCGGTTCCTCCGCTTCCGAAACATCCGATATGTGACGCACCGGCGCTATCAGCAAATGTCCGTTATTGTAAGGAAAGCGATTCAGAACGACTATGCTCAGAGATGTTCGCCACAAAACAAAATTCTTATCATCATCCTGTGGATGCGAATGATTATGACACAAAAAACATTCATCTCTGTCCGTCTCAAGCCCCTGTATATAATCAATACGCCAGGGTGCCCATAAATTCTTGCCTTCCAAAAAACACCTCCCTTGGCAATCCGCTTAACTACAAAAAAATCCAATTCCCGAAACCGCACCTCGGCAGAATAAAATCGCTTATTCCGCCAGCAGCTCCATCGTAAACTTCTGATTTACCGTAACCTTGGGTGCGGGCATACTGCCTAAAAGCCCGCCGGGAATCCCCCCCTCCAACGCTACAAGATAATTCTGTCTGTCGCTGACCACTCGACCATTATCTATATCGAACTCCTGTCGACCGCTCCCACTTAAGCTTATAAGGTCATATTTATTGAAAAATCCAAACGTCCCCGACATCCTGAATGACCCCTCATAAGGCAAAGGCCAATCCCTGCTGGTCTCATCAGAAAGACTGTATCGGCTGCTTATTACCGCAATCTTCCCTCTGTCACCTTCGCGTATTCGAGAAAACCTGTATCTGACGTCTCGGCCGGCCTTCTTCAACATCGGCAAAGGAACTGAAACCTCCGACTCCCAACTGTCTCCAACTGATACACCTTCTGCCGGCTTCTTGATACTCGATATCGAATCCCACAAAAACCATTGACTCGCAACAAAATCCCTTGTCATATCCGGCTCTTTTATCCTGCCCATCTGCTTGCTCTTACGAAACGACTTCCTGCCAATTTCATAAGCAAGTTCTCGCAAACCTGAATAATCTTTTATCTTGCCGCTGGAGTCCACCTTGAAAATAAAACGCTTGCCCTTCAAATACGTTACCGCATCCTTCTTTCCTTTCCCGTCGATACTCCCGCTGCGACTGGCACGAACAGATTCGCATTTCGCCTCTATCGTAGATACACCATAAGGATTTAACTCTACCGGCCGGTAAGAAAAAACCATCGCCAGCTCCTCAGAACCCTTTTGGCCCTCTGCCGACCTCTTAGCTTCTCCCGCGCCCCACTTAAGCGTAATATCTCGGTGCGATACAAACTTATATCGAAGTTGCTGCCCCTCCTTAAAATCCAGCGCCAAAAAAACCTTCCCATTATCCACCGGCCCTTCGGCTTCTTCCTTAACCCCGCCGCCGCAACCGCTTACTACCATACAAAACAAAAGAAAAAGCTTAACTGTAAACCCAATCTTCATCTATATCCCCTTGTTGGCCTTTGGCCAATTTCGGGACACGTCTCACGTGCCCCGTGTCACGTTTTAATTACGCCCTGACCTGCCATCCGAAACTATTCCAATCTTTCTAAATCATACTTGCGGCTGGCATCCATCTGCAGAACAACCGGCTCCTTGCTGCTGGTTTTATCGCTCGGCATAATCATAAACCATTGAACAGACAAATCCTCCGTATAATGGCTTATCCCGCCGGCCTCCAAATCAAACACCAGCTCCCCCTGGTATGTCGCCTTATTATCAAACATCTCACTTAATCCCCCGTTGCGTTTCTGATTGCTTAATTCCGTTGATGTCTTCACGCTCGGTATCGCTTCCATAGATGCAATAGCCGTCCTCCCGCCTGCCTCTTCCTTAATCTCATCGAGAGTATATACTCGTTCATAAAGCTCAGAACCCATCATTCCAAAATCAAAACTCCCGCTGTCCGTCCATTGCTTTCCCTTCTCTAATTTAAATTTCCCAGCAGAAGGAAATTTCAAATGCCCGTGACGCTCCTTTATACTCGAATTATTTACAAACTCACTGGCAAATTTGGCCGTACTTATAAAGCCACGTTTAGCTATATCTTGTATCCTCATGGCATCAAGAACTTTCAATACCTCACCGCGGGTAGATAACGCTACTTTATAGCTCTCGCCAACTATGTTGCCAAGGGCATTTATGGCCTTACTCTTCTTTGCACTGTCAAAATCCATAAAAACCCGCTTGTTTTTTATAGCTCGAAACTTCAGCTTATCAATCGTTATCCGGGCAACTGCACCACCCGAACTATCAACATCCTCTATCCGCTGCGTAAAAGTCAACTCTGTTTCCGTTTCATTGCTGCCTCCTTTGAATTGACTTTTGCTGGGTAAATCACCCTCCCACTTAACCTCCTGGCTCGATTGTGTAATTACCCTGTAGGTCGCCTCATCACCTACCTCAAACTTTAAAGCTAAATTTGCACCTTCCGCAGCCGGCCTCTCCAGCTCTTGACGCTCCTGGACAACCAAAGGTGCCTCCGCTTCTTCTAAAACCGTCTCTTTCGCTTCTTCCACAGCTTTCTCATCAACAGTCTCCGGCTCAACATACGCCTTAACTTCCTCTTCTGTCTCTTGCCGGACCGCCTCCGGTTGCCTGGCTCTCGCCGGGCTCTCGCCGCCGCAGCCGCTCATAAATAATAAAAGCACAAAACAAACTATCAAAAAAATTCTGGTTTCTTTTTGAAAAAACATATGCGTTCTCCCTAAAAATCTTTATCTTGAAAATACCAATATTTATTATATAATACTGTAAAACAAAAACAACCGATTTTTTCTTTATCCATTCCTTCTTAACGTGTAAAATAGTGTTTTTCCTTAAAATATTCTCTTTAAAACTTTTAACAGGAGAAAAATATGAGAAGTGATACCGTAAAAAAGGGCTTTCAAAAAGCTCCGCATAGAGGCCTGCTGAGGGCCTGCGGATTAAAAGACCAGGACTTCGATAAACCATTTATCGGAATTGCCAACAGCTTCTGCGAAATCGTTCCCGGACACGTCCACCTCGACAAAGTCGCACAAACTGTAAAAAAAGCTGTCAGAAAAGCTGGCGCAACACCGTTCGAATTCAACACAATCGCTGTATGCGACGGCATCGCTATGGGACATTCCGGTATGAAATATTCCCTCCCCTCAAGAGAAATTATCGCCGACTCCGTCGAAACTATGGTAAGAGCACACTGCTTCGACGCCCTTATCTGCATCCCGAACTGCGACAAAATCATTCCGGGCATGCTAATGGCCGCCGTAAGACTAAACATCCCAACCATCTTCGTCTCGGGCGGACCTATGAAAGCTGGAAAAACAAAAGATGGCAAAATCGTCGACCTCATCAGCATCTTCGAAGGTGTCGCTGAATTCAACTCCGGCAAAATCAGCGAAGAAAAACTCACAGAGCTCGAACGCACCGGCTGCCCCACACAGGGAAGCTGCTCCGGTATGTTCACCGCAAACTCTATGAACTGCCTCTGCGAAGCTATCGGTATGGCGCTGCCGGGAAACGGCACCATCCTCGCCGTTGACCCAAAAAGAGAAAAACTATACAAAACCGCCGGCAAACAAATCCTCGAACTCATCGAAAAGGATATCAAACCGCTCGATATTATAAACAAAAAGTCTCTCGATAACGCCCTGGCACTCGATATGGCTATGGGCGGCTCAACAAACACCGTCCTGCATACTCTCGCCGTCGCTTCAGAAGCAGGCATCGAATACAACCTTGAGCGAATAAACCAAATCAGCCAAAAATGCCCTAACATCTGCAAAGTCTCGCCGTCATCTTCCTTCCACGTCGAAGACGTCGATAACGCCGGAGGTATCTACGCCATCCTAAAAGAAATAAGCAAATTGCCGAACCTGCTCAACACCGACTGCATTACCGTTACCGGAAAAACCCTCGGCGAAAATATCGCTGATGCCAAAATCAAAAATCAGGATGTCATAAGGCCGCTTGAAAACGCTTACTCAAAAACCGGAGGACTCGCAATCCTCACGGGAAACCTCGCTCCGAATGGAAGCGTCGTAAAAACCGCCGGCGTCTCCGATAATATGTTAAAACACACGGGACCCGCCGTTATCTTCGAATCTCAGGAAGACGCCTGCGAAGGCATCCTCGCCGGAAAAGTCAAAAAAGGCGACGTCGTCGTCATAAGAAGAGAAGGCCCCAAGGGCGGACCCGGCATGCAGGAAATGCTCTCGCCGACAAGTTACATTATGGGGGCGGGACTCGGCGACTCCGTCGCTCTGATTACCGACGGAAGATTCTCAGGAGGAACAAGAGGTGCCTGCATCGGGCACGTCAGCCCCGAAGCCGTCGCCGGAGGACCTATCGGTCTGCTGAAACCCGGTGACGTCATCGAAATCGATATACCGAACAAAAAACTAAACGTCAAAATCTCAGAAGAGGACATCGAAAGAAGAAAAAGAAACTTCAAACCGCCCGCTCCCAGAATCACCACCGGATACCTCGGCAAATATACCAAAATGGCCACCTCCGCCGACACCGGAGCTGTCCTAAAATGGTAAAAGTTTGAAACTTTGCTAAAACTTGTTAAAATTGGATTATGTTTACGAAAATCGTTCACATAGAGAGGTAGAAAAATGAACATATTAAAGATGAGTTCTATTATAATCGGGCTTTGGTTGATTGTTCTTAGTATCGGAACTGTAGCATACAGCCAAAACACAGAGCAAAAAACAAAAATCTCGAAGAACAAGCTAATAAGCGATTTACAAGACCAAATTGAGCAACTTCAAACTATTATCAAAACACAAAAGGAAGAAATCCGCCGTTTAAAAGCACTCTGCGAAAAAGCCGGTATTGACACTAAACGTAAAACGAAACAAAAGAACAACCAAGGCAACATAGCCGAGTTGTATCATAAATATAAGGATAAATATGCTTTGCTTGACGGTAAATATATATTCTTCCCTAATTTCGACTTAAAGTTTGCAAACAGCCGGAAAGGTAAATCTTACCCAACGGATTATCCTTATAGTAGTAAAAAATTGTGGTTCATGGAGTTGCCCGAGTGGGCAATAGGGGAATATGGTCTGGCAGGCTGGGGTCGGGGGCCTTTCATGGTGAACCAACTTACTATCTTTCAAGTACTTGGTCCAGACGAGATGCTTGTTAAGCGTTTACTTGGTCCAGAAGAGATGATTGCTAACCATCTTCTCCAACCTAGCCGACAATCTGATTATGGTTTGCAGTCTAAGCTGGTACGATTTAAGGGGTGGTCAACTAAGAATTTTATAGATGGTCAACGGTGGGTAGGAGACAAGCGTCGTCCTGATGACTCCAACGGAGAGTGTATTGGTGTTGATATTGCTGTTGTCGGAACATATAGATATCGTACGGCTTCCGGTGCCTCGAAGACTATTCTTGATGTTGTACCGTTAGAACTCTTTCGCAAGGGTATCACCTTAGAACAATTCAAGGAAATGTTAAAAACTAAGCGTGACCTACCCGATGAGCTTCGAGAACTAAGGGCAGGCCTTCTACGTTGACAATAAATAATCAGAAATTTAACAACCACAGTAATTCCAGAACATTTTTTTGGAGGTGTTGAAACATGCCAAATATTTTTATCGTGCTGGGCGATACACAAACAAGAAAATCAGCAATAATAAGAGTGCTGACAGGTGCTTTTGGACGAGCGCTATTTCAGATTGCAACTCAAAATGAAATTATAGACGTTTTTGTCCAAATTAGGGCGTTGCAGGAAGCAAATATTAACCCACAAGAATTTATTAGGCAAGCTGCAGATTACCCCAACATATTGGTGTCGTTGTGGATTTCACAGGGTAACGGACAACCAAATGGCCTCCAGTATATTCAGGCTTTTATCGACACAACATGGCCAATCGCTCAAATTGTTGTTCTCGGGATTCAGAATTTGCCGTATAATTTACCGCAAGGTTTACCTAATCCGCTTTTCATTTCTGATTCCAGAAACATCCCTGCTAATCAGATAGCACACCAAATTAGAAACCACTGGCACTGGCTGTAAACCGATTAGATATATTAGACCTAAAGCGTATTTGTGATTCGCTGCAAAGGCATTGACAAGCAAACGGTGATTAGATTCCCACTTGCGCGGGAATCAAAATCAATGTTAATCTTTGAAATCAGTGGCTAAAAAATCAAAAAGATAAATTATATTCTCTGTGTTCTCTGTGACCTCTGTGGCAAATAAAAACAAAACTCCCTGGTATGCTGCTGGCCTGCATTTCGAGTGTCAAAAGTGCGGCCAATGCTGTTCAGGACCTCAGCAGGGGTTTATCTGGGTAACAAAACAGGAAATAGAACTCATCGCTGATTTCCTCAATTGCTCCACCAACCATCTCCGCAAAAACTACCTCAAACGCCTCGGCTTCAAAACCTCCATTATCGAACACCACGTCACCAACGACTGCATATTCCTAAAAAACATCCAGGGCAAAAAAAAGTGCTCCATCTACCCCGTAAGACCGACACAGTGCAGAACCTGGCCATTCTGGAAATCAAACCTCAAATCCCCCGACTCCTGGAACCTGGTTGCTAAAAGATGCCCCGGCATAAACAAAGGCCCTTTACACACCCTCGAAAAAATACAAAACATTATCGAAAATAAAAAATGGTAGCTCAATGAAAAATAACCTCGAGCTGATAAAACAGGTAAACCAAATCTACGACTGGCTCGACACGCAAATCGAAAACAACCGCCGGGTAAAAGACTCCTGCCTCGCCTGCGGGAAATGCTGCAACTTCAAAAAATTCGGCCACCGGCTCTTTATCACCACGCCCGAACTATACCTGCACAACTTTACCGTAAAAGAATCCAAACTTATGACAACGGATACCTGCCCATACAACCAGGATGGGAAATGCTTAATCTACAAACACCGCTTCGCCGGATGCAGAATCTTCTTCTGCAAAGCCGACAAAACCTTCCAGTCAATCCTTACTGAAACAGCCATTAAAAAACTAAAGGAAATCTGCCTGCACTTCAAAATCCCATACCACTATATGGACCTCAAAACAGCGATCAACCAGCCGCCGCTCAATATCTATCCGTCGGACGATACACCTCTCCCTCCGGAGCACGAAGGTCGATATACTTAACGTTATTCATCAATGAACCATACTCTTTATAATGACTGTAAAGCTTCGCCAGCTTCTCACTGTCCGGCGCCTCCAGGTAACGCTGCCACTTCCCAAGCTCCGCTCCCCAGACAATCTCCGTCCTGTCCTTCGCATAAAGTATTATGTGAGGTCCACTCTCCCTCTTCCGACCGTCAAAATTACTAACATCAATACTCGCAATCTCTTTCAGCAACGGCTTATCGCCTGCAACAAGCTTATCCATCCGGTCAAAACTAACAATGAGCTCAACCGCCGCCGCCAAATCCGCATGCTGCCAGAGACTGCCGGCAATAGGCACACGCCGACGGGCAGAAAAACCGCTCACCTCTACTATCGGAAGCTCAGGCACCGGCTCATAATCCAATACCATCAAATCCGCATCCAGATAAAACTGCTCCACCCCAATCTTCACCAGCGCCACCGGCTTACGCCAGCGAGCATAAATGCGAAAACTCCTATCTGTGCTTTGAACACGAACGCTTTCCAGCCAGCTGACACGCTCCGAAATATTCGACTGAACCGAGCGAGCAGAATCCAAATCTAACCGCAAATCCTCACCATTGCTTCGTGCCGCTGAATAAATCTTCTCCTTCAGCGACTCATTAATCCACGCAGGCGGATTCACTAACTCCAATACCCCCACCCGGTTAACTACTCCAACCTCCTCCTGTACGTAATTCTCAAGATAATGAAAACCTACCACGCCGCCGCCCAAAAAAATCAGCAAAACCAATACCAGAAAACTACCCTTAAAACCAGAGCTTATACGCCAGCCGCCACGCTTGCTTTTAACAAGACCGGAAAAAACACCGCTGTTTTTCTTCGTTTTTCTTTTACGACGTACCATCGTCATTAACCACCAAAATTCAATCCGCCTTTGGCGGACTTGCCCACTCGTTTCGCCAAGGCCGCCTTAACTATCATTCCACAAACCTCGGCCATCGACTTGCCCGCCCTCGCCGCCGCCTTCGGAACCAAAGAGTGCTCCGTAAACCCCGGTATCGTATTTACCTCAAGAGCGTAAACCACACCGTCATCACCTAAAATAAAATCCGCCCGCCCAAAGTCACTGCATCCCAAAACTTCAAAACAAGCAAGACCCGTCTGCTCAATCTTAGCCAAAAGCTCCTTCTCTTGTATCGTATCAAAAAGATACTCCGTCCCAGCATCAATATACTTCGAATGATAATCATAAAAACCGCTCCTGGGACGAATCTCAATAACAGGAAGCGACTCGCCGCACAACACACCGACCGTAACCTCTCTGCCGGATATAAACTCCTCCGCAAAACATTCGCCGAATTGCTCAGAAACCTCACCGGCGCCCTCAACCGCCGCTTCCACATCACTAAATATACGCACGCCAACACTGCTGCCTCCCCTGACCGGCTTGATGACAAATTTATCTGATAAACCGACAAGACCTCTTCTAAATTCATCTTCTTGACCCGCTTTATACTCAACCGACGATGGAACTGACACACCCGCCGACGAAAATAACTTCTTACTGGCAAGCTTATCGAACGCTAATCGGCTCGCCTCCGGACCGCTGCCCGTATAAACCAAACCCTTCGCCTCCATAATCCGCTGAAGCTGACCGTCCTCGCCGAATCTGCCGTGAAGCATAACAAAAAATACATCCACATCACTCTCGTCCAGCACCGAAATATCTTCCGGACATATATCGGACAGCTTCGTATCAAAACCCGCCTCCATCAAACCCTTATAAACACGCTCGCCGCTCTCAAGACTCACCTCCCGCTCCTCGCCTATACCGCCGCAAAGCACCACTACCTTAAATCCCTCACGCCAAACACCAGCCAACCGGTTATCTGAAAATTCAACCGACATCACTATTCCCAGATCTCAAGTTCAAGTTCCAGCTCAACGTCGAATTCCTCTTTAACCCGTTCCCTCACCGCCTCTATCAACCGCAAAACATCCCTGCTTCGACAACCCTTCTCAGCTATAATAAAATTGGCATGCTTCTCACTTACCTTCGCTCCTCCTATCTGCAATCCTTTAAGAGCAGCACGGTCAATCAACGCTCCCGCAGATACTCCACGGGGATTCTTAAAGACACAACCCGAGTTAGCTCCCTCAAGCGGCTGCGAGTTTTTCTTATAAATCCATATTTCTTTGACTTCTTTTAACGCTGCCTCCGAGTCCGTCTCAGACAGCTCCATCTCCGCAGCCAATATATACTTAGCCGTAATGTTCGTCTCCCGGTAATTGAACCTAAGCTCCGGCTTGCTCTTCTTAAATACATTGCCGTAACTGTCCATCAAAGTTACGCTCTCAACCACCGCTCCGATATCTCCAAAACTACCGCCCGCATTCATCTTTATCGCTCCGCCTACCGAACCAGGTATCCCCGTTAATGCCTCAAGACCGCTCAATCCCTTCCGAACACTCTCAAAGACTAACTCATTCAAATTCGCTCCCGCACCTGCCGTAAGACGAACTCCGTCAAAACTGCTCCGGCTGAAACTCTCGCTGTCTAATTTGACTACCGCCCCACGAACGCCCTTATCGCTTATCAACAGGTTGGAGCCGAACCCCAGCACGTAAACCGGTATGTTATTCTCATTACAACGCTCAACTACACTCTTCAATTGCTCAGCGTCCGCAGGACGAATAAAATAATCCGCCTTCCCGCCAATACTATACCACGTCTCCTTAGAGACAGGGTAATCTTCCTTAACCACCTTCTCTAACCCGCTGAATATACTCATCTGCCACCTTCCAAACGTCACCGGCTCCCATAGTTACCACTACATCGCCGGACTTCACATTAGCTTTCAAATACTCACATATTCCGCTAAAACTTTTTATGAACAACGCCTCGCTGCCCTTTGCCTTAATCCGCTCCACAAGCTGCTCGGCATTCACTTCCCGCCTCGCTCGTTCCGTATCACGAACAAAATATATCTCCG
The DNA here is from genome assembly GCA_030604525.1 of Phycisphaerae bacterium. GTDB lineage: Bacteria > Planctomycetota > Phycisphaerae > Sedimentisphaerales > Anaerobacaceae > JAUVVQ01. The sequence continues at coordinate 39,162 of JAUVVQ010000013.1, forward strand.
GAACTATCGTTACATCGGCAAGCTTAAAGCTTTCTGAAAAATCATCAAGCAAAAACCTCGTCCGGCTATACTGATGCGGCTGAAATACGCACCATAACCGCCTCGGCTCATAACGCTGGCGTATCCCCTCCAAGCTCCCCCTTATCTCCGTTGGATGATGAGCATAATCATCAATTACTACCGCTCCGCCTGCTTCTCCCTTATACATCAATCGCCTCTCCATTCCGCCAAAGCCGCCCAATAGCTCTAAAATTCTCGCTCTCTCTAACCCCGCCTCAGCTAAAATGGCATACGCCGCAAGTGCGTTTAAAATATTATACCTGCCCGGCAAAGAAATACATACCCTCCCAACCCGCTCTCCCTGCTCCACGATAGTGAACCAATAGTAACCTTTTTGAAGCGAAATCTCTTCCGCTCGAATAGCACAGCCGCGACCGAAACCGAAACTCAAAACTCGTATCTCCTTCTTGTTCGGCTCACCCCTCATCCTATCCATTATTCTCAAAACCCTCGTATCGTCTCCGCAGCCGACCAACACCCCTCCACGCCTGATTTGCCCGCAAAAAGCGCCAAACGCCTCCTCTATTTCCTCCTCATCTTTATAGTAATCCAGATGGTCCGCCTCAATATTCAGTACACAGCCAATCTTAGGACGAAAATTCAGAAAACTCCGGTCGTACTCGCACGCCTCCGCAACAAAATACCTGCTCGCCCCCGTTCCCGAAGATACACCGAGCTGACTGACCTCCGCACCGATTATAAAGTTCGGCTCAACGCCCGCCTGCTGCATACAATACGTAACCCACCCGCAGGTCGTGCTCTTGCCGTGAGTCCCCGCAACCGCTATACACTCATATCGACTCGACACCATCCCAGCCATCTCTGCATATTTATATACCCTGACGCCCTTCTTCCTCGCCGACTGAAGTTCGCAATTATCTTCCTTCACCGCCGCCGATATAACCACCGCTTCTGTATCCGCCCTCACATTCCCCGCACTGTGACCTACTCGTATATCCGCCCCGGCCTCACAAAGCTTATCTACCACACTGCTGCCGAGCGCATCCGAACCCCTTACCTTCCCGCCGTTCTTCAATATAAGCCCCGCCAGCCCGCTCATACCAACACCCCCGGCACCGATAAAGTGAAAACGCTTCCCCGCTATCCGCCCAATACCGGAATCCACCACCTCGTATCGGTGAGCCGCTTTTATGCCGGCTTGTTTTATCTCTTTCTTAGCTCGAACCATTAATCATCCCTGAATCTAAAAAGATTTGAATCTAAAAAAGTCTAACAAAAAAACACCCCGAAAAAAAGAAAAATCGCGAAACCAAAAATTGCAGGAATTCAGAAAATTTGAGGAACTTCTTTCAAAGAAATGAAAAAAACAGGATTTATAAAGATTTGGAGAAAAGAAAAAATCACCATGTGTTTGGATCATCAGCATCCCAAAGCCATTCATAAGAAAAGTCACCTAAATCACAGGGGTCAACAAACCCATCTCTATTAATATCAGCATAAGCACCTAAATCATTAACATCTTTTCCAACATAACTTCCAAATCTGTTTGGGTCTGAAATATTATCTTTTCCAAATTCATTTGCAAAAACAGCATAATCTAATCCATTTACTTTTCTGTCTCGGTTGAGGTCTGCGTGGTTAAAAGGCATTATTTTTCTTTTGTCATAAACTCCAGTAGGGGTATCATTAACATCATCAATATAAAAATCACCATAAGGAGTTCCATCTTCATAAGTTCTACCATCACTAGAAATAACATATTTAATATCAGCAATAATATCATTAGAATCATTTTTATCTCCTAAAAATAAATTTTTCCATTCAAAATTATTACTATCATACATTCTGAATCTAAAAAAATTATCTGCAGTTTCAACAAATTCTTTATTATACAATTCTAAATTATAAGTAGTTGTGCTATTTATCCCCCTTGCATCTACTTGTAACTTATTAGGATCACAAAGATTATTAACAGAATAAATATGTAATATATTGGGATTATCACTAAGATAATAACTATCATGATTGCCATCTTTTCCTTCTGTTGCTCCATCTATATAATCAATATAAGCAGAACTAAAAGTAACATCATTACTTCTATTATACACTCTTAATCTACCTGCTTCAACATTATTCGTAAAAACAAAAGGCAAAGCAATTGCTGTAATAGTCTCTTTCCAATGCTTTCTTATATCTTTTCCAACTTCTTTAGTTGAATTTACAAAATTTTCTAATGTTTTTACCATATTAACTCCAAAATGACAACTATTTTTAAAGCTTTCATTTTATATTTATTTTATTTATATATAAATTAAGTATCTACTCTATTTAATTTTTGTTATTAGAACTAATTTTGTCTGATTAGTGTTATGTTATCTTGTAAGCTTTTAACAAAATACCTTTAGCCCAGGTATAAGAACTTCCAGATGAATTTGTAAATACAGCATTACTTAATGAAAGATTTGCCTCATTACTTGAATAACCAATTAAATTCCATAATGCACAGATATAATCCATCCGGCTTTTTGTAGGATAAAACAATTTGTCACAGGCCTTCCGCACTTCATACAGCTCCTATTAGTCCCATATTATAGCAAAAATCTGTCCCATAGTCAAGATTTTCTTCTTTTCCTTGCTTTCCCATTTTAAAACGGCAATTCTCAGACCCCCACAGCCGAAAACCCCGCATTTCACCGCAAAAAAATCTAAATATTTTCCTCTTACAAATAAAACTTAAAACCGCCCCTGTTAACCCCCCTTATGCCATTAACGCATACTCTTGTAAAAACTTCCGTCCCCGAACTATACATTCCCCGACAATAAACCCAAAACCTTCGCCGGCTTCTCAACTAAAACCTTCGCCCCGTTCGCCGATAGCTCCCCCGCATCTCGAAACCCCCATAACGCTCCCACACCATACATCCCCGCAGAAACTGCTGTTTAATTTATAGGAGGAAATTGTATGCCGTCAAGCCAGCAACAATCTGAATAATCACTGTCGCTTCCATCCTTTTGATACTCCCACCTAAAGGTATGAACACCGGCAGAAACAAAGTGGGTATACCTCCTCCAGTCAATGTCGCCTGACCAACCGCTCACTATCCAGTCTCCGTCAACATAGAAAACCAGAATGTCGCCTCCGGTTTCGCTGGATCGCTTGTAATTAAATCTAACAGGACCGGCTTCGACATCCAAAGTGACTTCTAAAACACTTGTCTGGTTATCTGCAATATCACCCGAACGAACGCAATAGCTGCCCTCATAAAATTCATCGGAAACAACTGTCCAAGGAGCATCTCCGCTATGAGACCAGGGATATCGGCTGAAGTCTCCAGTCTCGAAATCTTCATATTCTTCAAACACGATACCTTCAAGCCAATTTGCTGCCAAAGCGGAAAAGTCTCCAAGATTCACTACGCCATCACCACCGGTTGGTGCAATGTCAATACAAAAATCGTCCATCAGCCATCCTTGAGAAAGTATCTCAAGGTCATTGAAATCTACCTCTTCATCCCCGTCAAAATCCCCGGCTATCACAGGACTGTTGCCAAAAGTAATATCGTCGGCGGCATCTTCACCATCCGCAAGAGTAACGCTGTGTACGCCCCCAATGCCGAATAAGCGTACACCTGAAGTGGTGCTTAGAGCCAGAAAACGTCCGTCGTCACTGACCGCCATCATACCTTCATAGAAAGTGGTAAAATAGTCGATGTCCTCCGGTACATCCACTCGGCCCAGCTCAACACCGGTTTTGCTGCTGAAAGCTATTACTTGGTCCAGGTCTTCCTCGGCAACAAAAAGAATATTCCTCTGCGAATCAAAAACCAGACCACCCATCGTGGTATTGAACGTAAGTACCGGGAAAAAATTATCAGTCCAGACTTTAACCGGCTCGGTCCATGTCTGAAAACCAATCAAATCGCCATTCCTGTCTATGCTAAACGGCCTGTTGGAAAGGGAAACCTCCAGTTCAATGTCATCCGGGAATGAATCAGCGGGAGCATCATACTTGTAAACATGACCGCCAGAAGATGTACCGGTTATTAATAATAACGTTCTGTCACCGCTTCGGTAAATACTGCTGTTCATACTAACCTTACCGTCGGGCTCCGTCCCAGGCACATCGTTGCGAATTGTCAGCACACCCGTTGCTGTATCAAGCTCCCTCACCGGGGTACCACCGCTGCCGTCAAAACTCGTAGTCATCAGTCCTTTGCCGTCTGAGCCAATCTCGATGTCCCAGCTGCCGCTTTCATTAGTAGTTAAAGTATAGCTGACCTCTGTCACTATGCCGGTGTTGAGATTCACTTTATGCACATAACCCTCACTACCGCTCGTTTGTCCTTCCGTTACATATAACCAATTGCAATCCGGCGTGATATCTATACCATAAAGAGACGTCCCTACACTTAGTGGACTAAGAAGCGATTTGGAAACGAGGTCATATCGCTCAACCATCCCGCTGGCTGTGCTGATGTAGAGAAGATTTCGCTGGCAATCAAACACCAAATCCCGAGCGTCGGTTACCACTATCAACTCCTGCTCACCACTAAATAAAGGTGCCGTCTGTCGCCAGCCGCACTGAGCAACTTCCGAGACAATGTATGTACCTGTCTCCAAATCCTGGAACTGGTAACTGCCGTCCACTCCGGTAATAACGTTCGGCTCTCCAATGTCATACTGGCCGTCTTCATCCAAATCTAAGTAAATCTCCCAGCCAGATAGATTCGGCTCACCGCCATCACATACCCCGTTTTCGTTGATGTCGTGAAACTTGCTGCCGTGGATTTCGCTCGCCGGACCTGTAACGTTAATCGTATAATCCTCTACCTCCCCCCAGTCGGTTGTCCCGCATGGCCCAAGTGTACCCGCCCATCTAATCCGTACACGCATCCGAGTATCCCCCAAAACCGCTCCCTCCGGCGGTGTAATTGTCCCCGTGAATATTATATTATCCTCATCGCCGGTAAGTGCTATCGTCTCGCCGGCATCTGAAAAATCCTCGTCCTGATTCCAGTCAACCCATAAACCGCACTGGTCATCCTGGTCGTAGGGGTCTCCATTAACAACTGTAATCGGGTAATCCTGACCGATTTCCATCGTCGTGGACATACTCGTGTAATCTGTATAGCCGCTGCAGCCAGTCCCCGTATTACTGATGTCTCCTACCTCTACGCTGTCGATATTCAAACTACCCGGAGCAGAACTGCACCCGCCTGAAGCGCCGCAATAGCCCCCAACCTCTTCATAGTACACCTTTATCCACCAATAGTCTATATACCCAACATAACCAGCAAAACAGTCGCTGGCCCATAACGTCCATGTCTGGTTCACCAGCTCAGAACCCCAACCGGTAATGCCCGTTATTGTACCGCTCGTATAGGGCTCCAGATATTGAACAATATAACTGTAATCAAAATCATAATCCGAGACAACAATTACTAAGTCCGACGGATAAGAATGAACCACCTCCCAATGTACGTCTATACAATTGGCTACAGCACCTGACGGCGCCCCGGAAATGGTAATGTCACTGTGTGCGTAAAGAGTAGGACATGTATTATCAGGAATAGAAACGTTAGTATAGCTGGGGGCGATAATGAAAGAGCCGGAACAGGTCGATAAAGTATCCAAAGCTTCTCCTGAATCGCCCAAACCCTCTGGGGGGCCCTCAAGCAAAACAAACTTTCGCTTAACTGTTATACTTGCGCCTCTTTCAGCAAGATACTCGACCCCCTCAGCTGAAAGCTGAACTCGAATTCTATCAGGGCCTTCGAGAATCTCTACTTCGCTCCCGGGTGCTCTCGGCAAAGACATTACATCCGAAAATGTTGATTCAGAGTCCAAAATGACCTCTACTTCTGCAAATTTAACCGCCTCAGTGAATGCCATGCCCTGCCCACAGCATTTTGCCACGGTTGAAGTCACACCGCCCCCCATTGCAAGGTTGATTGGAAAAACCAGAATAGAAAAAATGAAAAACAGACAAATAGAAAACAAAAAACACCTCTCGTTCATCATCGGCCTCCTTTTCTTAACTCCCTATCCACAGAACCTCTTGTCTTAGAGGTTAACTGAGTAGAAGATATATTTCGAGTATTTTACAATATATATAGGAAAGAATCAAGGATTTTTCGAAAATAATCTCAGAACCCCTTGAGGCCTTTTAATCGTCGCCTTTGCCCCGCTGGAAACCAATTCCTCCGCATCTCGAAACCCCCACAACGCTCCCACACCATACATCCCCGCAGAAACCGCTGTTTGCATATCCGTCCCCGTATCTCCAACGTAAAGCATTTTACCCGCCGAGACACCCATCTTCTCCGCTATCTCAATCGCCGAACCGGGGTCCGGCTTACGCACAGAACCCTCCTTCAAACCCAGCACCACTTCAAATTTCCACTCTCCCAAAAGCTTCTCCACCATCACCTGCACAAACTCATCCGGCTTATTCGAAAGAACAGACATCCCCAAGCCAAGCTCCTCAATACCGCCGAGCAGTTCCGGAACCCCCGCATAAGGACGGGTATTCTCCGACCAGCATTTCTCATACTCCGCCATCGCTATCTCAACACACTTCTCGATTAACTCCTTATCCCGATGACCCTCAGGCAGCGCACGCTCCGCCTCACGGCGCACGCCGTCACCTACAAAATAACGATAGGACTCTACCGGATGAGACGGCCCACCCAGACGCTCCAACGCCGTATTCATCGAATCCGCCAAATCCTGCAAAGTATCCAAAAGCGTCCCGTCAAGGTCGAACAACACCCCGTCAAAATTCAAATATTCCTGCATAAGTATTTCCTCGAAAAGCAAATCTTCTGCCGATTAAAACCGCCCCCGACACTACCACTGCGCCTCCTCGTAAGGCCCTATCGGCCTCTTCGGTTTCTTTTCCTTCTCCCGACCTTTCAAAATCGAATCCGCTATCCAGATGTCACTTTGCTGCGTTATCTTTATATTAGATGAATCCGTCTCCACAATCCGCACTTTCTCACCCAAAAGCTCCACAAGCTGGGAATCATCACTTATCTGCCCCTTGTTTTTCTCATCGAGATTTTCATACGCTTTTGTTATCAGCTCACGCCTGAACACTTGCGGCGTCTGAACCGCCCACAAACCGCTCCGGTCAACCGTCCTCGCAACCTCGCCGTCTTTGACTTCCTTTATCGTCGAGACCACTCTGCCGGCAAGTATCGCCGCTCCGCTCTCACCCGCCTGCCTGATACATTCGTCAACCCACTCCTGGCGAACACAGCACCGCACCGCATCGTGAACCGCAACTAATTCTATATCATCTCCCAGAAGCTCCAACCCCGCCCGAACCGTATCAACCCTCTCGTCTCCGCCTGCAAAAACCTTCACACCGAAAAATTTAAGGTTCGTCCCCCACTTGACGTCCACAAGCTCCGCATCCTCCTCTGGAATACCTAAAAGTATCTGCTTAACATCCTCCCTGTCCGAGAAAAGCTCCACGCTCCGCAAAAATACCGCCCGTCCTCCCACATCGACAAACGGCTTCTTCCGCTTGCCGCCGAATCGGCTGCTCGAACCGCCCGCACATATTATCACTCCTACATTTCCTGACATAAAATACTCCGCGCTCTCAATAATCTATCCCGCGCCGGCCTTTTTCACCATTATCGAACGGATGCTTCACCTTGCGCATCTCCGTCACCAAATCCGCCAGCTCTATCAGCTCATCACTCGCCCCACGACCCGTCAGCACTATCTCAACCCGCCCATCTTTTTTCTCTATCATCCGCTTGACATCCGCAAACTCCGCCAACCCCCCAGAAAGACACCATATTATCTCATCCAGTATAATCACATCATAAAATCGCTTCGCCGCCGTCTCCGTCATCTTCTCCAGAACTTTTGATATCTCCTCCTTTGCCGCCGCAACCTGCTCCGAATCCTCGAAACCCTTCTCCATATCCCACTCAACATCCGAAGATTCCACGCGTATCCGAACCGCCCCTAATTCCAGCGCAAACCGCTCGCCGATATCAAGCGCTCTCGGCTTCAAAAACTGAAATATCAGAACCTTATTACCCTGACCCGCCGCTCGAAGCGCCAAACCGAACGCCGCCGTCGTCTTGCCCTTACCGTCACCCGTATATATCTGGACCAGCCCTTTATCAAGCATAACCAGTATATTAAATGCAAACCGCCAATCTTGAAAGTAAAAACCAAAAAGGAATATTCGGAAAAGAAAATTGAAACCTGTATCCTCTGCGCTGCAAAACTGCATTGAAGGATAGCACTCAGCGCATAAAAAAAACAGCCGTTCCCCCTCGCCTATTAGCATAACGGCTGTTTCTATTTGCTGGCAATCCCCTCCTATATCGTTACTGCCCGCATCCTCTTTTCTTCCTCAGCCCCTCCTCCTGACTGCTCTCCCGGCTTAAAGCTAAGCGGCTCGGCAAATTGCATCGCTACTCGACGAACAAAAACATTGACGTTATCTACCCGGCAAACCCTACCCGAACGAGTAAAGCTTGCCATATCGAAACTCTCATCTCTTCCAAAACGCGGCACACTGAACCGCGTCGTTACCTCCTGACCCTCATAAGGACTCACCTCTCCGACACGACACGTAAACGCCGCTCCGCCACTGCTCACATCCACCATCTGACCCTGAAACAACTCATCTGAAAAATCTTCCGCATACCAGACAGGCCAGTGATACCGCAACCGCTTTTCTCTACGCCTTTCTTCAAATCCGACCATTATTATAACCTCATAAAATTAAGTTCGCACACCTGGCTTCGTCAAAAAAAGCCACCCACTTTCGCAGGAAAACCCTTTTTCTTAACTGCAAAACCAAATTTTAACCGAAAACGCCCAATAAACCCGCAATTGGCAAACAAAATTCCTCAAAACTTAAACACAGGCAACCCCCTTTGTTCCTATAATAATTCTGTAAAAGGAAACCCTTTTATTTTAAAGTAAAATATCTCGTTCTTACGTCTTTTACAACGGAGCCGAATATTCGGATTATTAAGGAACCAAATGGAAGATAAGCTACTTGTTTACCGGCTAAAAGCCGGCAGCGAAGACGCCCTGAAGCGTATTTATGAAAAATACGAAAACTACCTGTTCACCATCGCTGTCAACCTCCTGCACGATAACGCCGCCGCAGAAGACATCATACAGGACGTCTTCATGAAATTCCTAAAGGCAATTGACAATTTCAAGCTGAGAAAAAACCTGAAGAGCTACCTGGCGACCTGCACCGCAAACAAAGCGCGAGACCTGCTGAGAAAACAAAAAAATCAAAATTCAAACGAAAATCTACACGAAAAAGATATGGCTTCAAACTCGAAAAATCCCATTCAGTTAATTATGCAGACAGAAATGCTGAAAAAGCTCGCTCACGCTCTGAGGAATCTCCCCTATGAACAAAGAGAAGCCGTAATCCTCCGACAGCAGGCCGATATGAAATTCAAGGCAATTGCCGTCCTGCAAAACGTTTCAATCAAAACAGCCCAGAGCCGATACCGGTACGGCCTGGATAAACTCCGCTCACTATTAAACAGCGAGGTGCAAAAATGAAACCTGCAGAAAATATAAAAAATCTAATCAAAAACCTCCAATACAAAACTACCAGAGAAACACACAACAGAATCTTAAATAACCTGCAAAAAACATTAGCTGAATCTCAAAAAACAAAACCAGCCACCCAAACAAATATCTGGAGAATAATTATGAAAAGTAAAATTACAAAACTCGCCGCCGCTGCGGTAATAATAGTAGCTGTGGGATTAACACTCTTTCTTTTAGACCTCTCTACCACCCCGGCTTACGCCATCGAGCAAACCATCAAAGCTCATCACAGTGTGCGCTATTTACACATCAAAGACTTCAAAGCCGGAGAGAATGAACCAAAACAGTTTTGGGTCGAATTTGACAATGACGGACAGGTTAAGAATATCCGGCTTGACTTCCCCAAATGGGCAGGGGGCGGTGACGGCGCTAAAGTAGTAGTGTGGAAAGAGAATAAAGCCCAGATATGGTTTAAGAAAAAGAAAAGTTTTGTCACCGTCTGGGATAAAACCGTAGCAGCCCAGTTTCTCAAAATGATAGAGGAATTAGACCCAAAACGAGCCGTCGAACGCCTATACGAGCGTGAAAAGCAGGGCAAGGTAAAGATAGAAATTGACGAACCATCCGACAAAACTGAACCGATTGTTGTAACAGCGACATATTTGCCGGAGAGTTCAACACCGGGCAAACAAGGAGTTTTGTTTGTCAACCAGGCCACGAAACTTGTTACTGCAATAGAATTTTACCAATTAAAAGACGGCGAATATAAATACTCAGGACGGATGGAATTTTATGACTACAATAAACCTATCGACGCCAGAATGTTTGTTCTGGATAGTGAAATCCCTCCCGATGCGATGCGAGTTGACCAAACAACTCAGGATGTTGGTTTGCTTCAGGAACAACTTGGTGACAAAGAAATCGCTATTGAAGTCGTCCGCCAGTTTTTCCAGGCTTTAATTGCCAAGGACTATGCTAAGGCGGGCCGACTTTTCGGGGGAATACCTGCATCGAAAATACAGGAGATATTCGCAGAATTCGACGTTGTGCGGATAATTTCAATAAGCGAACCTATCCCTTATCCAATACCCGGAGTTGGTGGTTTCAAAGTACCTTGTAAGATTGAGATTGAAAGAGATGGTGTTAAATCAGTTGAGCCGTATGGCCTTGCTGTTCGCCCCGTATATGGTCAACCTGAGCGATGGAATATTCACGGTGGAATTTAACAAACCAGCTTCTTTATCTCAGTGAAAGCGTATGACAAAAAGGCCGGAAACACCCCCCGGCCTTTTTTGTGCGCTTTCACAGCCACTTATAATTGATTCCTTCAATTACGCTCGGGACAAGTATCGATTATTGATTACTGATTATTCTCTGTGGTTAATCTTTTCCTTTTACGAGTCACGGGTCACGAGTTTTACGAACTCTCTGCCGCGCTCCTCGTAATTACGAAACTGCCCATAGCTGGCACAGGCGGGACTAAGCAAAACCACATCACCGCTTGCTGCCATTTTGTTTGCAACCTCAACCGCTTCTTCCAAAGAATGAGCGAGTTGAATTGTGGTTTTGTTTTCCGGCACAGCAGTAATTGAATCTGATATCTTTCGTGCGGCATCACCTATTAGTATTGCCGCCTTGGCTCCCTTTGCAATCACCTTCCCAAGCTCCTCAAAATCCAACCCCTTATCATAACCGCCCGCAATAAGTATCACCGGCCCGCCGAACGACTCCACCCCAGCTATTGCACTCTCAGGAGTCGTCGATTTCGAATCGTTAAACCACCGCACCCCGCCGCGCTCACAAACCAGCTCCAGCCGATGCGCCAGCCCCTTAAAATCACCCAGCACCAACAACATCCGCTCATCATCAACACCGAAATACCGACAAACCGCAACCGCACCTGCAAGATTCGAAAGATTCGCCTGCCCCGGAAGTGAAAATGCCTCCCGAAACACCTCACCCAAATCATCCGTCGAAAACCCGATACATTCCCGAGCCGCATCCCGACTGTATTTCTCAAACCATTTTCTACCAACCTTATCCTCAATATTAAAAATCGAAACACAACCCCTCTTCTCATCCGCTATCTGACCCTCGAACATCCCCTCCTTCGCCGCACAGTATTTCTCGAACGTTCCGTACCGGTCCAGGTGATTAGCCGACAGATTCGTAAGCAGCCCAGCCGCAGGCCCCAATCCGCTCCGGCCAAGCTGTTCTATCTGAAAACTCGAAAGCTCCAATACCACCAAATCCTCCTCGCCAATCTCTTCCAAAACAGTCAGCATCGGCTCATTGCCGATATTCCCGCTCAGCCATACCTTTCGATACCCAAATCCTTCCTGGCCAACACCTGCCCGCAAAAGCGCCGCCGTCAACGCCGCCGTCGTGCTCTTGCCGTTCGCACCCGTTATGCCGATAATCTCCGCTGGACAATACTCAAAAAAAAGCTCCACCTGAGAACTAACAACCGCCCCCGACTCCCTGCCAATCGCAACATATCTGTTTCCCGATGGCACCGCAGGATTTACCACTATCACATCCGCCTCACGAAAATCCTCTTCCCTGTGACCACCAAAATGAAACTCAATCTCTCCCAAACCCGCCAGCCGACCAAGCGGCCCATTCAGCTCCTCCGCCGACGCTAAATCCGTAACTGTAACCTCCGCCCCGGCTCCATCCAAAAACTTAACAGCGTCAACGCCACCGCCAAACCGACCCAGCCCCATTACCAGAACTCTCTTGCCTCGAAAAAATCCCTTTTCCAGCCCGGCATCCTTCATAGCTTTCACGCTTTTGAAAAGCCCATCCCCTCTAACAAAACCTGCCTCGCATCCAATACCGCCTGCTTGATACACCCCCGCCAGTCATCGCCGAATTTACTCCGGTATTTCTCGTTCTCGTAAGCATATATAATCGAACGCGACGAATTTACCAGTGCCCCCGTCCCGTCCGCCCTGCAAAATCGAACACAATCCGATGCTCCCGCCCCCTGTGCCCCGAAGCCCGGCACCAGGAACCACACCTTGCTATACTTCTCCCGCAGCGAGCTTGTCTCCTCGCCGCTTGTCCCGCCGACCACCATCCCGACATTGCTGTAACCGCTCTTACCTATCTGCCCCTGCTCCTCCGCTATCCGACCAACAACCTCCGCCATCCGCTCAAACATCCGCTCTCCTCTGGAATCCGTAAAATCCTGCAGCGAACCAGCACTCGGATTACTCGTCCGCACCAGGACAAAGACCCCCTTGCCCTCTCTATTAGCCGTCTCCACAAACGGCTCAATCCCGTCGGCCCCAAAATAACCGTTGACCGTTATCGCATCCGGCAAAACTATATCCTCAAAAGACCCCAAATGTCCCTCCGCATAAGCGCCCGCTGTATGACCGATATCGCCACGCTTGACGTCGCCTATAACCTCTACCCCCGCCTCCTTCGCCTTGCCTATCACGGAATAATAAACCTCCAGACCCTTCCATCGCTCCCGCTCGAAAAACGCTGAGTTTATCTTCACCGCAGGAACAAGAGGGCTCACTATCCCCAACACCTCTACGCAAAAGTTATACATCCCTTCCACCGCAGAGGCGACATCGCCGCTACCGCCCCTGAACTCCTCCGGCAACCTCTCCGCCACAGGGTCAAGACCCACAGTCAACATCGTCCCCTTACTTTTTACCGCAGCAAAAAGCCGGTCGCCAAAATGACTCGCCATCTTTTAACCCGCCTTTCAAAAGCCAATCTAAAACAAAAATCCGGACAATATAAAAACTCCAAAATCGCCGACTAGGCACCACGCAAAAAATATCCTTAATATGCAAACAAAATAAACTATAATCGCACAAATAATATCAGGCAAGACCGAATTTGATATTTATGATAACTCCGAAAGCGAAAATGGGAAATCTAAAAAAACTCTGGAATAAAATTCCAAAAAAATTCCGCAAAAAAATCTGCTGGCTGCCCCTCTCACTGCTGCCTACTGTAATACTGCTCGCACTGCTCTTCTACAAACCCGCCGGCTCCCCGAAACCGCAGCCGGAACGCTACAAAAATCAAAAAACAGAGCTAAGCCAAAAACTCACAAATCAGCTCATCCCGAATTTCTACAACCAGATACAATACGAGAAGCCCTTCGACCTGGCCATCGACCAGAACTCTCTCAACGAGCTTATCACACATCACCCCCACGTATCGGGTCGATACAGCTGGCCCATCCACACACCGGAAATCATAATTCACAAACCGAAAGTAACACTCTCGAAAGACACCCTTACCTTAATGGCCCTGGTCGAAAAAGATGGATTCAAAATCGTCCTCACGCTCCGGGCAAAACCGGAAATAAACAAAAACAATATGCTGAACCTCAACATCTCCGCCGTAAAAATAGGAGCGCTGAACATCACGCCCATCGCATCGCTCATCGCAAAGTATATGTTCAAGAAAAGAATCGAAAACGAATACCTCGACCCGAATGAAATAAATACGAAAATCATCGCCGCAATCCTCGTCAACAAACCTTTCGCCCCTGCCTTCGAAGTCAAAAACCGGCTCGTCCGCCTCGAAAAAATTACTATCACCGATAATTCCCTCTCCCTCCGCCTCAATCCCTCCCCCGACTAACCCACCTTAATTATGCGCCCGGTTTTGGAGGAGTATTATAATTCCCGATATTGTTCAAAGTTCATCTCTCAGTGTTCCGATAAATATATATAAACGCGTTTTGTTCATATACCGGTTTGGCACTTGATAAGAAAACACCATTATTGAGATCAATGGATGCTTTGGACAAACAGGCAACCAGAGTTCTTTCTGCTCTTGGTAATAAGACTTCGCAACATGT
>JAUVVQ010000029.1 GCA_030604525.1 Phycisphaerae bacterium
ACGTCGTCTTGGGCCGACTCCAGCAACGAAAAACAACGAGGCATCGATTGGCAGTTCACTGTTGAAAAAGCCCGGATTAAACTGAAGTCCCTGTACCCAAATCTTTAACCGTGACAAAGCACTACGTTGTTTTCTCCCACTGTTAACTTATACGAATCATCATTGGTAGTATCGGTAAAGTTAATCAATTTATTCATAACGTGTCCACCGGCTGTTTTGACCCAGGCCGAAAGAGTCAAAGCCGACATCCCATCCAGAGCCGGATTATCTGCCACTGCTACATAATCATTTTGTCCATCGAATTCAAGAGCGCCATTGACTTGTCCTTCTGTCCACTGTGCGCCATAGACGGTTCCATCGTTATCGCCTATTGAGTCGTAGGCGATGTTGCCTTTGGTTTCATCAAATTTCCAGTGAGCGATTAAGTTGGGCTCGTTTGCCGGCTCGACTTCACAGCCGAGGTCTTCCAGCGCGCTTTCAAGTTTTCCAATACTTTTGTGCAGATGCTGGCTGCAAATCCGCTGCCAAACCATCGCTACATGAACCTTGACCTTTGCCTTTATAATATCCGGCATATTCAAGTCACCGAGGTCACCGCTGTGGCGCAATTCATCAAGGGCCTTAATCGCAGCCAGCTCTTTTTCCATTGCGGATTGAATCTTATCTAAGGCCTGCTGTTTTTCTTCCATCGCATCTGCAAGATTCTTAATCGCTACAGTATATAGGTCGGTATCCAGGAAGAGGACCCAGACAGCGCCGGCATCGGTGTTGCCATCATCGTCTCTACAAGCTCCCACAACAATGTCTTTTGAACCATCGCCGTTTAAATCACCAAGATTAGCAATGCTTCTTCCAAAGCGGTCTCCATCATCTAAGATACCGGTAAAGTTACCTTCGGTAGAGCTTATTTTCTGATGGGCTTTTACAGTGCCGTCAGGATTTAAGAAGAGAATCCAAACCGCTCCCTGGTCGTTTCCACCATCATCATCAAACCAGGCACCAACAGCGATATCGGTAACGCCGTCAAAATCAATATCACCTAAAGATTCAACAGAGCTGCCAAAACAATCTCCATTTTCAAGCGAACCGGTGAAATTCCCCTTGGTTTCGCTGATTTTTTGATGCGATTTTACTGTTCCATCCGAGTTAAGAAATAACATCCAGACAGCACCCTTATTGCTTCCGCCATCATCATCTGTGCGAGCTCCTACAACGATATCGGCAAGTCCGTCATTGTCAAAGTCCCCTAATGATGTAATAGAAACACCAAAGGTATCTCCACTGCTTAAAGTGCCGGTAAAACCACCCTGGGTAGCACTGATTTTCTGATGAGATTTAACGGTTCCATCGGGGTTAAGAAAGAGAATCCAGACCGTTCCGGTTTTTGTACCGCCATCATTATCCCAGCGTGCGCCGACAGCAAGGTCGGTTACGCCATCACCATCAAGGTCGCCGATAGAATCAACCGAAAAACCGAAGTAATCGTTGTCTCCTAATGTCCCGGTAAATCCACCATGGGTATCGCTAATTTTTTGATAATCCTTGACAGTCCCATCGGAATTTAGGAATAAAATCCAGACAGCACCTACCTTTGGGTCTCCACCGGAACCACCATTGTTGTCTCCTCCAGCTCCAACGGCGATATCCGTGACACCGTCTCCATCCAAGTCTCCAAGAGTAGTAACAGATTGACCGAAATAATCCCAGTAGTTTAAATTTCCTCCGAAACCACCCTGAGTGTCGCTTATTTTCTGATGCGTTTTTACAGTGCCGTCAGGATTTAGAAAAAGTATCCATACCGCTCCGGTATTAGTCCCGCCGTCATCATCGAATTGAACTCCTACCGCTACATCGTTAATACCATCACCATCAAGGTCGCCCAGAGAGCAAACCGAAGAGCCAAACTGATAATCATATCCCAGATTTCCGGTGAAATTCCCCTGCGTTTCGCTTATTTTCTGGTAGTCCAGCACAGTTCCCAACTGTGCGAAGGCAGGAGTACTTATGCATGACAATACCACAAAAAATGTAAAAAATAATTTTTTTCTCTTACCCATAATTTACCTCCTATATAAAACGGGTGTCAGAAATGATTAAAAAAATTTGCAGAAAAGATGCACATCCTCCCTGCAGTTGATTTGAAGACCAGAAATGTTTGCTGCTACTAAAATACATATTTCCTAAATACAAATTTTCCTTCCAGATTTTCTCTAATTTTAACGCATTTGCAATTAATGTCAAGCGGAATTTACTTTTTTTTCGTGCTATATCGGTAGGTAAGGGCGAGAAGCGACTATACGATTTATGTAAGTACATAGCGAACAGGAACTTAGGCCGGGGCAGGAGATTGTCAGCTCTTTTTTTGTGCGACTATCAATAAGTTATAAGAGATTGGCCTTAAGATTTTTCGCTTAGTAAAAAAGGATTCCCATTTATGAAGGAATTTTTGAGGCAGTATGGTGTAATTTGACCGGCCAGGCAGAAGTCCCATGCCATAATAATCGATTATCCGGAAGGGCGAGTCCTTGAACAACTTTCTTATATCCTTTAATGAGATGGTTCTTATCGTCAAACTGGCTATTCCAAAGATTTTGTGTAATTTGAGAAAGCGGATAATACCCGCCAATATTCCCATAAAAGAGAAGGTGTTCAAATGGAGGTCAAAGATAAAGAGGCCATCGTCTTTCAGATATTTCGGCAGGTTTTTTGTGACGGCGTATCTTAAATCCTGTTCCGCATTTTTGTAAAATCTAAAAGCGGTTACCACATCAAACTTTCTGTCTTTTAATTGCCGGTCAACATTTTGGGATGTGATATCAGTAACCACGAACTTCGCTTTTTTAGATTTTTGTCTTGCGAGGTCAATCATTCCCTCAGACACATCGACTCCTGTGGTTTCCTGAAAGGAATTTTCCAGAATCCTGGTCCACCTTCCGGTGCCACAGGCAAAATCCATGAGGGTCTTTTCCTGAGAGTTAATCCGTTTTAAGATATTAAACAAAACTTCTTTTTCAAGCTGATAGATTAAACTGACGTGTTTTGACTGCGTGAGCTTATCGTATGCCTGCGGGTTCTTGAAATGTGTTCGATAATCAATTTCATTCATATTCGTATAATCCAGTAAAGTAATTTTAAAACAATTGCATTCAATCTGTTTTTGTTTTTTTTCATTTGAAAGTGTTCCTGCCGGTGAAAGATTTGCATTTTTTTCAAGCTGCTCTCGTCAATATCCCCTTCATATCCTTGAAGGAAGCTTTTCATTGCCTTTTTTATTTTTGCAAAATTAAGTAATGAGAATACAGGTTTTTTGACAATGCTAAAGATTTCAGCAGCATCGACAAACCTAGTCAAGTCATAGTAGAACGGTGCATAATAGTATATTTTCTGGAAATCCAAAAAGTATAAATCATCCTTCTCGCCGATAACTACATTTGTCGGCTTAAAATCTTTGAAAATAATCCTGTAAGAATCATCGTCAAAGTAGTTGAGTATTTTTTTGAGCATTGGACCTTTATGGGTTTTTAAGATTTGCTTGACGGTATTGTGTTCAAGAAAGCTTTGTCTGTTTTCATATAAATATTTCGTAGCGAGGTCATGATACTGTTTTAGACATCTGCCGGTTTTTCTGAAAAGATTGTCGGTGTCATTTCTATTTTGAAACAACACCTCCAAAAGATTAATTCCGTTTTTTATATATTCCATTACATAAAATGTTTTGTCAGTGCTTAAAAAGTAAGTTTGGGGAATTTTGAAAGTCAGATTGTGTTTTTCTTCCTTCCAACATTCATAGATTCTTCTATGATTATCATATTCGGCTCCGATATTTCCTTTTTTGTTAAGCTTTAAAACATACCTTTTTTCCCCCGCCACAAGATATAAAAAAGAGCAATCTGTCTCTTTTAATAAATCAAAGCTGAGTATTTTTTCGTTTAGCTGCTGTTCGATTTCTTCTTTACTATGTTTGTGTTCTCTTTTCATCCATATAGACCTTAATATAGTCGGCAGCTATTTTATCCCATGAGAAATCCCGTACGACTCTGTCGTAGGCCTTTTGTGAATACTGCTTTATAAGTTCTTTGTTTTCGCTGAGTTTTATAAGAATCCCTCTTAACTTGTCCGCATCGTCAAGAGCTATCGAAAAGCCGGCTTCGCCAACGGTTTCAGGACAACCCGTAACATTTGATGTTATGGTAACGCATTTTGCAGCCATCCCTTCAAGCAGGGAAATGCTGGCGTTTTCCCTGGCGGAAACTAAAACATAAACAGCAGCTCTTGCATACAAGTCCAATAATTGCCGGGAGCCCTGTTTGAGCCAGCCGTGAAAGACTATCTTAGTTTTAGAGCTTTCCGCTAGTTTTTCCAGTTGTTTTCGATATGGTCCATCTCCTGCTATATGGATTTCATAGGGAAGTTGAATATTATGCACTGCCCTGATCAAAGTCTGAAAACCTTTTCTTTTTAACAACCTACCTGTTGTCAGAATAATGTTTTCCTTCGGTTTGCTTAAATCCAGTTTGAATTTTTCCAAATCAATGCCGTTCGGTATATGTCTGATATCGTAATTGCCGATATTGGCAGTAACCAGATTTTTCAAATAATTTGAGGGACATGTAATCATATTCGCATTTCTGCATACGGCTTTGAGCAATGGCTTTGTAAATTTATGCTGTAATTGAAACCTGTCGGGATTGTAACCTGGGACATCGGTGCCATGAGCGGTAACAATATATGGAATCTTTGTTATTTTACTGATTGTTAGGGCTAAAAGACCGCCGGGAATAATGAAATGGCAGTGAATAATATCATATTTTTGCTGCCTGGCTAAACGCAAAGTGCGGCTAATCGCACCCGGCAAATATGTTACCATCTCGTATGTGTAGCAGATATTCGCTTTTTTTCGGATTGCGGGCGTTCGATATATGTTTATACCATCTTTGACCTCGAATTTCGGGAGTTTGCCGAAATGCATTGTAACAACGTCAACGTGGTGTCCGGCTTTTACCAGGTATTTACACAATTCGAAAGTTACGGGTGAAGCCCCGCCGCCTACGGGAGGAAATTCGTGATTGAGCATTAGGATTTTGAGTTTATCCACGGTTAACCCTGTTCTGGAGCTGGTTTTGTTTCTTTGAGTTCGAAGAGCACGTGCGAGCCGAAGGTTGAGACTATTTTGTAGTTCTGCATGATGAAGTCTCTTAAGGGTTTTAGGATTTCGTATCTTAGAGCTTCAGCTTCGTCAAATCTTTCCCCGAGCATTTTAGCATATTGTTTATCGTACCGGTCAGCTAATTGTTTATTTGGCGGCAGGAACCCCTTTTTGGTTCTTGGCCAGAGTTCATAAGGTGGTCTTTCGAGTGGGATGTGATTTTTTCTGCTGTCCACGATAAATTTCGGCGGTTCTTTGCGGAAGTCACTTAACATTCCCTGGATTCTCTTTTTCATAGCACTGGGTGCGGACCTTGGCATCATACAGGCGTAAGGGGTGGGAGCAAATCGCTGGGCCTGGACGTAAATTCCGGGGAACCATCCCCAGACGTACATTTTATCGTCGGGGCTGGAATTTCTTCGGATGTATTCGCCGAGGATTTCCCAGGGACCTTTAAGATTTGAAGCTCTGCGTTTTGCGATTTGCTGGAGCTGCTGCGTGTAACCTCTTCTTTTTTGCGGGTATTTTTGTCCGCTGTGCGGGCTTGTGCCGATACCGAAGAAAACGTGCCAGAGCATCATAATCATAAGAGCGAAACCAACAATACCGCAAGCGAGCCATTTTGTTTTGAAGACGGCGGCTTTTGCTTTATCGTAATAGAGAGAGATGATGTATCCGCCGAGCATAGCACCGGAGGCAGTCAGGGGCAGGTAATACTGCTCATAGGAGCGTGGGCTAATCCATACAAAGGCCATATCGAGAATCCACCAGGGAGCTAACAGGAGGACAAAGCGGTCGTAATTTTTATGTTCAAATTTATCCGGTTTGAGGATTTTCAAAAGCATTCTGGAGAGCCGTGCAATCAGTGAGGCGAGTGCGAGAGCGATTGGCAATATAGCGAGCCAATAGTATCTCATTACTCTTGGAAAGAGTGTTGAGAAAGGAATCATTTTCCAGCTTCTGGCGATATATCCTTGCCCGCCGGATTTTTTCGAGGCGGTTTCTACTCCGGCCGCTGCGGTTTTTGCTGCGGATTCAACTTCCTGCTGCGAAGGTATAAATTTTGCTACGGTTCTGAAGGCGAACTTGTAGGGATAAGACAGCCGGACATTTCCGCCGAGTATCCAGATGTATAACGGGGCGAGTGCAATTGCAGCGCCGGCAAAGAGCAGGGCTATATCTATCGCTGTTTGTTTTAGTTTTCTATTTTTTAAAATCGGCTGCAAGATAACAAAGAGTCCGACAGCGCCGATTGCGGTAGTTCCGGTTGGTTTGAAAAGCGGTGCCCAGCTAAGGAAGGCGCCGGCTAAAACAGCCCACCACCATTTGCCGCCAAGCTGATATAGAATAAAGCTGCTCATTCCCAGCACCATACAGGCAATCATATATTGTTCTTTGACATTTCCGAACTTTGCGAACAAAGGGGATGAGAGAAAGATGGATGCGACAATGACAGTGACGGCGGCGGCGAGGGTGCCGAAGAGCTTGCGAGCTGCGATGAACATAAGGATTAGTGCGGCAGCCTGCATAATCATTTGAATAATTTCCGGGCCGGTTTCGTTATATCCGAACATCCAGACACCGAGGAGATTTACCATAAGAGTTCCGAGCTGAGCGGAAGGTTTTTCCTCTACGCCGATTTCGGCTCCGTCTATGATATGTGCAGCGGAATACACGTAATTGCCGCTGTCGTAGGCGCCCGGGGAGTTGAATTCTATGTATTTTCCCATAGAGAAAGGGATGGCGGCAAGTAGAGCAATTAGAGCGATAATCAGAAGGTTTTTTTTATTTTTCCCTTTTTCAATCGAAAGCGGCTTTTGTTCAGCGTGGTGTTTCGGCGGTTTATGGATTTTGCTTTTTGTCATTTTTTCTCGCTGCTATTTTGTGATGCCTGAAGGATTTCCCTTATGTTATAAATAGGTCGATTTTGCGATTCGTGATAAACTCTTACCATCAGTTCCGCCAGCAGCCCCATCAGGATAAACTGAATTGCAGCGGTAATCAGCATAGCAGTTAAAACCAGCAGCGGGTTTCTGTTCATCATCAGCGGCGGTTCTGCGATGAATTTTTGATAAAGGACGACCAGGCCTGAAACGACGGCTCCCAGGGTACTGATAAAACCGAGTCCTCCGAAGATATAGATTGGCTTTGTGGAAAAAGACATCAGGAATTTTACGGTGATTAAATCGAGCATAACTTTCAAGGTCCTGGCGAGTCCGTATTTTGGTATGCCGGCGACTCTCGGTTTATGATTTACGACGATTTCGCAGATTTTAGCTCCGCTCCAGCTTGCAAGTGCAGGGATAAAACGATGCATTTCCCCGTATAATTTTGTGTGGGCAATGACTTCCCTGCGATACGCTTTCAAAGTGCAGCCGTAATCGTGAAGCTTTACGCCGGTGATTTTTGAAATCAGCCAGTTGGCAATTTTCGATGGAAGCAGCCGGGTTAGAGCGTTGTCGTGTCTTTTTTTTCTCCAGCCGCTTACAATATCGCATCCTTCATTTAGTTTATCGCACATTTTTGGTATGTCGGCGGGGTCGTTTTGGAGGTCGGCGTCGATAGCAACAATAATCTCTCCTCTTGAATGTTCAAAGCCGGCTGAGAGTGCTGCGGTCTGGCCAAAATTTCTGCGAAAGCAAATAACGCGGACGTTTTTGTCGGTCTCGTAGAGTTTTTTCAAATTTTCGAAGCTGGCGTCATCGCTGCCGTCATCTACGAAAATTATCTCGTAGTTGTATTTGCCTTTCAAACTCCGAGTTATCTGTTCATAGAGCGGCTTTATATTTTCCTGCTCGTTATAAACCGGAGCGACAACCGAGATTTCGATATTTTGCTTATCCATTTATGTCTCCAAAACTGATTCTATCTGCATTATCTTAACTCTTACCGGGCAATATTGCAACATAACAGCAGCACTTCTACAATATCGGCTGGGTAGGGTCTAATGTTCGGTAAAAAAGGTATTCATACGCCGGGGGGTAAGTAAGTGTGTCGGATTTAAGGGATTATCGGAAGCTGGGAATTATCTGCATCGTATTTAGTCCCGTTGTATTGGATTTTGCCGCAAAGATATTGAACTGTCCAGGAGGATGAACGTAATAATCTTAAGTTATAACATTATAACGCCCATAATATAGATGGAGCATACGGGTTGTAAACAATAAGGTGCTGGAAATCGCTTGCTATAAAACGTCTTTTCAGTTAAAATACAGGGTTTTAGTTTTGAATAGGTTTTTAGATTTTCGGAGGTCAAGTTATGAAGCGAGTATTTGGCGTATTGACAATTGTGAGCATTTTTTTAATTTTCTTCTGCCAACTGAGTTTATCTGAGCAGGAGAAACCTGCAAAAGCGAGCAAAACCGAAGAGCAAGGTTCGGCCGGAGGTGTCAGGACCGGTCCTGTCATAGAGTTTGAAACAAAAGTCCAGGACCTCGGCGAAATCGCCCCCAGTTCAAACACACTGTGCGAGTTCAAGTTCACAAACGCAGGTACTGAAGAGTTAGTGATAAAGGATGTAAAACGGACGTGCGGCTGCACGGTAATTAAACTTTCCAAGAAGAACTACGCACCGGGTGAAAGTGGGGCAATAAAAGTGAGGTATTCTGCAAGCTCTCTTCCAAGTACGATACAGAAAAGTGTCTATGCGTACACGAATGACCCTGGGAATCAGAAGATTAAATTAGTTATAAAGGCCGAGGTTGTAAGCAAGGTTGAACACGAGCCGAAAGCACTTGATCTTTTGCTTAAAGGTGAAAATTCAAACAGTCCTGAGATTACTCTAACAAGCAAAGATAACAAGAAATTTACAATCAAACGAATTCGCAGTACGGGCGATACTATAGACTTTGCATACGACCCATCGCAAGAGTCTGATAAGTTTGTTTTGAAAGGTAAAGTAGATATAGAGAAGCTGAAGAAAATCAAGCAGGGTCGTGTTTATATATATCTTTCGCATCCTGAGTGCAAACAGGTGATGATACCCTATAAAGTACTTGCAGAATACAAGCTCCAGCCGCCCGGGCTGGCACTTCTTCAAGTTGAGCCCGGCGAAGTGATTAAAAGGGAGCTATGGGTTCTAAGCAATTATAACGAGGCGTTCGAGATTGAGTCCATCACATCAGCCGAAGGTTATGTAAAATGTGCCAATGCAAAGGAAGTTCTAAATCCGGAGACTAAAAAGCCGCGTTATAATCTTGAATTAGAGATAACCCCTCCCGAGAGCTCCAAAGCTAAAAAGCTTTTCCGGGATACAGTTCAGGTAAAGATTAAAGACGGTGATACGTTTGAGGTGCCCTGCTTCGGGCTATATCCGAAAAAATAGAGAATTCCTTAAGCTCTTTTTAAGGTTTGTTTATCGTGACGCAATAGATAGCCGGTGTTACACTTTTTAAGGCGTGGGGGGGCATTGAGCTGTATAGACTTTACGCTCTGCATATTTGTGCTTATCTGAGAGGCAAATGAGGGGCTTATTCAACCGTGGTGATGGATTCCGCTGTGGTTAAACGGCATCTTTCGGCAACAGTAAAACGGTCCGAAATGCAGTCGTCAAGGCGGTAAAAGGTGAACTTCAACGGGGAGGTATTTTTAATACAGCGGCTGGTTTTCTGCAGAAGAATGCTTTTGCCGGTTTGGTTATCCGGTTTTTTATAAACTGCATTTGGCCTGAGACGTATAAATATGAAGGTATTGTCCGAGTATATTTTTCAAAAATTCGTTGTTCAGGCATTTTTTTCAGCTAAAGCCGAGCGGCTTCGATTCGTAACCCCTTTATTAAAAGGGGCTTACGCAATTGACGTAGTTAGTCCAACAACTTCGAAATTTTTTTTTATTCGAAAGGAACTCCAGAACATTGACGATGTCAAATAAGTTATAGAAAGCCGGAACACTAAAATGATAAAAACAATGCAAATGACCAGCTTATTAGCGGCTGTATTGGCAGGGGGGATGTTCCTTCTGCCCGCTGCCTTCGGTGCGAGGAGCAATGACGAGCTTGAGCGGATGCTGAAAGTGCCGAACGCAGTGGAAAAATATCAAAAGAGCAAGGGACGAAGTGCGAGCAAAGGGGGAGACCAGACACCTCCTCTTGTTAAGGAGGCGAAGTCTTTTGCGTTATATTTAAATCCCCCTCAAAAGCCGAGGCCCAAAGCACGTCCCAGAAGCACCTCAGCCAAACGTGAACCGAAGCCGAAAGCGATACCCAAGACCGAACCGAAGGCCGAAGTTACCGCTAAATTCAAGCTTCTCGGGACGGCGTATTATCCGTCACGTCCGGAACTTTCGATGGCTTTGATTGACGAGCCGGGTAAAGGTTTAAGCTGGGTCAGTCAAGGTCAAGAGCTGAATCATTTGCTCTTCAAAGATATACAAAACGGTGTACTTACAGTGCAGGATAGCAAGGGGCCTCGGCAGATTTCCGTTCCGGAAAGAGTCGATGAGCAAAGGGTTCGCAACTTACTCAAAAAAGGAAATGAAGATGCGAAGCGGAAAGCGGCATCTACAATAACAGTATCCCAACCCGTGAGTGTAACGCCTCAAGTAAGTCCTGAAGAGAAAAAGAAGATGGAAGATTTCTTCTCAAAGTTAGGTGAAATGACAAGCGAAGGCACCGAAGCAGGCAAAGGTAATAACCAGGCAGAAATGATAAAAGCATTTTTCTCCAGCTTCCGTTCTTCCCGAATAGGTGATGATGAAGCGAACCAGCTTCGTGATTTAGGTACAACGCTGGATAAGGAACAGCAGCAGTCCCGTCCGTCCCGGAGCAGAGAAATTGACAGGACAGGGGAACGGATAAGCCCTGGTCGCCGCGGCGGTCCTGCCGAGCAAACAAAGGATTTACCTAAGTCTGACCGAAAAAAGAGGATAGAAGAGCTCAAGAAACTGATTCAGCAAAAGCGGAGCAAAGAGTCGCCGGCTGCAACCCCGGAAGAGGAGTCTGAATCCCAAGGCCGGTCCAGTAAAATCACACAATAACAGGGCTATCAGTTACCGGATTAGCAGCACTTTAGATGTCATATCTTTTCCTTATAAGCTCAAAAGGGAAGCCGAAATCGGCATCGCTGTCTATGTATTGAGCGTCCGAATTTGTCTTATTTTATCAATTATATGCTGATTTTTGGCTTTTTTTCGAAATAATCAGAGAATTCTGTAATTTTAAACCATTGCGGCTTTAGTTTATTAATCGGGCGAAGCGATAATGGCTGATTTTATCTGTGAGCAGGGGACAGGGAGTGTTAATGCGGTCTGAGTCGGCCAAAGATGCGGGAAAAGCAGGGTTCTCTGACAGCTTGGTAGAATTAATATAAGTAATTCGCTGGCAAGAGCTTAGTAATGTTCTTGGTATCGAGAGCAGGCGATTGTGAAATACGTGCTTATTCGGACTGAAATCGGGAACTTTTCGCCTGTTTATATGTCTGATTAGTATAGACGCATTTGAATCTGGTCGAAGTTACAAAACATAATGATTAAGGAATAAATGCTAAAGAAAAGGGCTTGCCTGGAAACTCCGGATAAGGCGGATACGGGAATTGAAACCGGTTAAAAGGCGTTTATTTCATTGCGGTATCCGGCGAGTCGTTTTTTTTGTTTTTCCTGCAAGTTTTAAAAAAAAGAAGTCAAGTTATTTGCTGCGGAGTGAATTTATGGCAAGCGAATTTATTTTGAAAAGGATTCGGGCTTATCAAGGCATCATATTGTCTATGATAATCTTCGGAATAACATTGAGCTGTGTTTTTGCTTCAGCGGAACCGAACATCCCAAAGCCCACCAGGTACCGGGTTTATTCACTCAAGCACATATCAGCAGAGAAAGGCAAAGGTATTCTTGAAGGTCTGCAGATAGGGACAGTTTCACAACTTCCGAATTCCAATACGCTTTTGGTTACAGCCGATTCGAATGGTCTTCGAAAGGCATCGGCGATATTGGATTTAGTAGATTCCGAGGAAAAATACGTGGTAGAAACAGTTTGTTCTGCTTCAGAGGCGGCGAATTTACCGTCCAATGAAGAAGTTGGCAAGATGACCGGTGGTATAGATGTTGGGACATTTTCGGAACCGCCCGGAGATTTTTCGCAAGTAAAGGCAATTATAGATATTCACAGAGATAAGGTTCTTGCAATTGCGCCTGAGGTGATTATCGGCAAAGTTATTTCTGCTTTGAAAGAGCCGGCTGAGAAGGAGGAGGAAACCCAGGGATTACCCAGTCAGGTCGAAATAGTTTTAGCCCCGGCAGAGGCGAATGAACCGGAGGAAGCCGGGCAAGTAACAAAACCGCAGGAGAAATTAAAAGCTAAAGAGATAACTAAAGCGGTTGAGAAAGAAGCCGAGCAGGCAGTCGAGCCGAATGCGGTTACTGCTGCCGCTGAGGTAAACGAGGTATCTTCGGATACCCTTTTCGACGAGTTGCTGGATTCACTTGCTAAGGCGGAGAAAAATGTAGAGGAGAAGCAAAAAATCCTGGAAGGGACAGAAAAAGGTATTGAGAAAGTTCTCGCCGCTGAAACGAGCGGGCAGAAACCATCCCGGGAGCCGAATGTACCTGTTGCGGCTAAAAAGGTGGAAGTTACAAAAGAGCCGGAAGAAGCAAAAACAGAACCCAAGGGGGAAGCAGGGGCATTAGAAGCTCTTTTATCACAACTGGCAGGTAGGGGGGAAGCTGATAGGGGCGAGAAGATTTCAGCGGAATCGGCTGTAACTGAACCAAATGTTTCATCTCCGGTCAGCTCTAAACAAGCGGTAAGGCCGGTGGCCACCAAGTCGCGCCCGTCCCAGCCGGAGCCGCTGGGCGGCAAGCAGGGGGAACTCGAGCTGAACCTGCCGAGCAAGCTCAATATTAAAGACCTGCTGAGCTTAGTGGGCAAATATATGGAGCTTGATTTTATGTATGATGAAGCGAAGGTAAAGGGTCAGGTTACATTGAATTTCCGCGGTCCTATCAAGGTGAAGGAGCTTTATCCCCTTATGGAGTCGGTGCTGAAGTTCAATAAGTTTATTATGACCCGCAAAGGCAACCTGATAATAATCGCCCCCGAGAAGGAAGTGGCAGAGATTGACCCCACTTTTTATAGCAAAGGGGATAAGGTCAAGGTTGGAGATGTTGTAATAACCCGGTTTTTTCAGCTTGAGTATGTAGATACCGCCAGCGCTATGAATCTTTTAAAGAAGATGAATCTGGGGACGACTGTGCAGGATATTGAAGATACCCAGACATTAATAGTAACGGACTATGCATTTCGGATGCCGCGTATAGCGAAGCTTTTGAGTATGCTGGACCAGCCGGGAGTGCCAAAGCAATTCAGATTCAGAAGTTTAAAATATACTTTAGCCATAGACCTTGCCGGCCAGGTTAAGAAACTGGCTGAAGAGCTTGGGGCAGTGAGCATAACGGTGGAAGCCCCTGCACAGAAACCGCTGGCGTCAGCAAAAAGCGCCGCCGCAAGGAGGGTAGCTGCTGCGAGGGCGAGGCAACCCGCCCCCAAAAGCAAAGAGCCGTCACCGACTAAGCCGGTGGTGTATCTTGATGCGGACGAGAGGACGAACCGGGTTTTGATGATTGGCTATTCCGAAGACCTTGATGTGGTCAATGGTTTGATAGATGCACTCGACGTGGAGAAGCGGGATTTGCGTTCTCTGCGTCTTTATGAAATCCAGAATGTAGAAGCGGCGGATGTAGGTAAGAAATTAAGTGAGCTTGGTATAATAAGCCAGGCGCCCGGCGGCAAAAGCGGAGTTTCCGGTCGTATCACGAGCCGTCCGACGCCAAGTAGAACGGGTGCTAAAACTACCACCACCCCCAGTGCCGGTCTCGGTACCACCGCAGTAGAGAAAGCCATTTCCGGCGAGCCGCAGGTGATTGTAATCGAAGCCACGAATTCGCTGCTGGTAAATGCAACAGCAGAACAGCACACCCAAATCGCCCTGATTATCGGCTACGTTGACAGCGAGACCGAGAGGGCATCGATACCCTATATGGTCTATCCATTAGAGAACCAGGACCCGACCGAGCTTGCCGGAGTGCTAAACCAGCTCATACAGGAGACAACAAAGACACAGGATAAACAAGGAAAAATAACAACGTCAACGATACAGAAGACGGAAGAGACAATTAAAATCATCCCCGACGCCAAATCTTATTCACTAATAGTTTATGCAAGCAAAAAGAACCAGCAATGGCTGAACACTATTATTAAACAACTCGATGAATACCGACCGCAGGTATTGCTTGATGTTACATTAGTGGAAATATCCAATTTCGATAAATTTCAATTTGATTTACAAGCTCTTTCAAGTTTTCCAGATTTGACCGATACTTCCGGACTGACAGGTGCGATAATGCCTACTAGTTCAACCAATCTTGTCGAGCAACTAACTTCAAGCAGTAGAGACCGTTTTATTGATTTACAATCTTTAGGTGGAAGCGGCACCGGTTTTTATGGAGACAAACACATAAATTTATTGCTAACCGCTATGCAGCAAAAAACTTATGGCAGAATTCTTGCAAGACCCAAGATTTTGGTAAATGATAATGAAGAAGGGACAATCAAAGCAGAGGAAAAGGAGTTTCAGCCTGAAATTAGCTCAACAAACGTTATCTCAGGCACAGGAGCTGGAACGCAGCAACAATCGGTCAATTTTAAAACTTATACTGCCGGTGTTGAGCTTAAGATTCAACCACATATAAGCAAAGGCAACCAGCTTCAACTTACGATTACACTGAATCGCACAGATTTTAAAGAAGGTTCCGGTGGAACAGTTATGGTTGGCGGGCATCCTGTTCCTATTCCAAAAACAACTCTTACAAGCGACGTAACCACAAAAATTACAGTACCCGATGGAAAAACTATTATTCTCGGGGGTTTAGAAAAATCGAAGCAGAATAAAATCGGTTCCAAAATTCCTTTGTTGGGTGATATTCCACTTGTCGGAGGACTATTTAGAGATATCGACAACACATCCAACCAAAGTCGGCTTTACGTATTTGTTAAGGCCCATATCTTAAGACCTGGAGAGGAAGCTGCCGGAGAATCTGATATAGTCAGGATATCCAAAGCCAATCGAGCAAAATTTGAGAAATATGAGCGAGAGATGCAGGAATACGAGGACTGGCCCGGTATAAAGCCGGAGCCGATGGACCCATTGAAGATATTGGAAGAAGATTAAGCTCAGCTTTGTTAGAATATAATGCACCATTATGAAAGATTTACTGATAAAGACGGCCCAGCGGACGGGTATAATCGACGCAGACAAGTTAGCCGAATTCCTTGAGAACAATACAGAGAAAGGAGTCCGGCTGGACGAGCAGCTTCTGCGGTGTCCTTATTTTACGGAAGAGACGGTACTGAAGCTTTTTGCCAGCGCTCTGGGGAGGGAATTTCTCCCCGAGATATCTTCGAAGGACGTTCCTGTGGAATTCGTAGAGTCGGTTCCGGCCCCTTATGCCCAGCATCATTATATTATAGGTGTCAAACGAGATGATGATGATGAGCTGACGGTGGTATTATCCCGCCCTCTTGATGCCAACGTTCTGGATAACGTCTCGAAGATGACGGGTATGCCCGTAAAATCAGCGTTCTCTACCCGCAGCTCCGTTACCTCCGTAATAGACGTTGCTTATGAGCAAAGGAGCACGGTGCTTGAGGAAGTGGCCGAAGAGCTTGATTCGCAGAATTTAGACCAGCTTATCGACGAGGTTTCAACATCCGATGATTTGCTTGACGTGGTAAATCGTCCTCCGGTGATACGATTGGTCAATGACATACTTTTCAGGGCACTGCAGCTTCGGGCAAGCGACATACATGTCCATCCATACGAGACAAAGCTCCAGATTCGCTATCGAATTGACGGGATACTTTATGATACATTGAGTTTAAACAAGAACGTTCTTCCGTTAGTGATATCCCGAATAAAGGTTATGTCAGGTATGGATATAGCCGAGCGTCGGATGCCTCAGGACGGCAGATGCAGCGTTCGGATAGGTCAGCGAGAGGTTGACCTGCGAATCAGCACGGTTCCGACCAGCTTCGGCGAAAGGAGCGTCCTGCGCCTTCTTGATAAGAGCACGGGCATTTTCAAGCTGGATGAGCTTGGTATGTGGGGTGAAGATTTGGATAGATTCGATACCCTGCTGACTCGTCCCTACGGTGTTATATTTGTTACCGGTCCGACAGGCAGCGGTAAAAGCACGACTCTTTATGCGTGCCTTAACAGGATAAATGCGGCGCAGAAAAATATAATGACGATAGAGGACCCGATAGAATATCAGCTTGAGGGAATCAGCCAGATGCAGGTAGCCGCCAAGAAGGGGATGAACTTTGCCAATTCATTACGTCACGTGCTTCGCCAGGACCCGGATGTTATAATGGTCGGAGAGGTCCGCGACATTGAGACAGCCCGGATGGCGATACAATCGTCACTTACCGGTCACCTGGTCTTCAGCACTCTTCATACAAACGATGCAGCGGGAGCGGTTACGAGACTTCTGGATTTGGGACTGGAGCCGTACCTGATAAGCTCCTCGGTTATAGCGATGATGGCGCAAAGACTTGTCAGGAAGATATGTCCCGACTGCAAAGAGGAATATCAACCCACTGAGCGTGAATTAAAATCATTAGGATTGGATAAGGCAATAACAGAGAACCAGCAGCAGAAATTTTACATCGGGGCGGGATGCGATAAATGTTTCCAGACGGGCTATCGCGGCAGAACCGGTGTTTATGAGCTGATGACGATTGATGAGCAACTGCAGGAACTTATTTATAAGAAAGACACAGCCGGGGCTATAAAAAGACAAGCACTCGAAACAAAGATGCAAACACTTAGGATGGACGGGACGAGAAAAGTCCTGGCAGGGACAACGACCATAGCTGAAGTTTTGAGAGTAACCCAGGCGGACGTGATATAACAATTACAATTTATTATTGACCATTTACTATTTAGAAATGGTCAGCTCGAAAGACAGCGATAAAAAAATAGTCAATAGACAATGGGAAACAGTCAATGCCGAGGTATCATTATACAGCAATAGCAGCAGACGGGAAAAAGATAAAAGGTGATGTAACAGCAGAGTCACCTTATGCGGCGAGGAAGCAGCTACGGATACGAAACATTCA
Organism: Phycisphaerae bacterium; assembly: GCA_030604525.1. GTDB lineage: Bacteria > Planctomycetota > Phycisphaerae > Sedimentisphaerales > Anaerobacaceae > JAUVVQ01. The sequence goes on from JAUVVQ010000029.1 coordinate 17,253, forward strand.
TCCGACCTTAATCAAGGAAACCAGCAGCGGTTTCGAGAAGAGAGCTTTTTTTTCAGCTTTCTCCACAAAGAGTTCCAAAAATCTTGTCATCGATTTCACCAAACAGTTATCGACTTTGCTGAAGTCGGGAATTAAACTGACGGAATCATTATCCGTTCTTACCTCACAGGTTGCGAACAGCCGGTTTAAGATCGCTTTGACTGATATCAGAGACCGTGTTGTAACGGGAGAGTCATTTACCGATGCGCTTAAAGATTATGATGACTATTTTGATGTTATCTATGTAAGTATGACGCGTGTGGGCGAGGTTACCGGCACTCTTGAAGGTACTTTATCCACAATTTCCACTTTTATGGAAAAACGCAGACGTGTGGAATCAAAAGTTTTAACGGCGATGATATATCCCCTGGTGTTGATTTGTTTTTGTATAGTAGCGATTTTGATTTTGACCACGATGGTGATACCGAAGATAGCAGAACAAATCGCCAGTACAGGTCAACAGCTTCCGTGGATAACAGCGAGGTTAATGAACGTTGGTCATTTGTTGACGAGCGCCTGGCTGATTGTCATCATCATATCATTATTTGCAATGGGCTGGGCACTGAAAAGATTTCTGAAGACCGAACGCGGTTCTTATCTGAAAGATAAGCTCCTTTTATCACTTCCGGTTTTCGGGCCTATTATAAAACAAAGGGTGGTAGCGAGATTTGCCTCTACATTGTCAACGCTTTTGAATTCAGGGCTTCCGATGGCGGAATCTTTAAAAGCGGTTTCTGAAGTTACCGGCAACGTTTTGATGAAAAAGGCAATCCAGCAGGCCCGTGAGCGGATACTTTCCGGAGCGGATATTGCCACTCCTCTTAGAGACAGCGGGGTAATCGACCCGGCCATAGCCCATATGGTAGCGGTTGGGGAAAAAAGCGGTGAGCTTGAGACGATGCTTAAAAATATCAGTGAAGACCTTGAAGCATCTTCGGATGTAGTTATAGAAAGGTTGAGTACAGCGGTAGAACCGCTTATTATAATATTTATGGCTGCTGTGATAGGTATGATTGCCTATGCGACGATACTGCCGATTCTGGAGGTATCGTCAGGGAAGCTTTAAGATATGATTTCAAAGGGAATAAACAAACATAGAAATAAAAACGTATAAATAATAGATTTGTGAGTATGAACCTGAGGAACTAATTAGGAGTTATAACAATGAAAGAAAGAGTCAGAAAGAAAAGATATGGTTTTACGATGGTAGAGCTTATGGCGATGCTCATCATCATCGGCTTACTTGCCACACTGGTGGTAACGAAAGTTGCCAGCAAGATTGACCAGGCAAGGGTAACAACGACCAAAGCCAATCTGAAAGCCCTTCGTGATGCGGTTAATCAGTTCAAGATGGATACAAGCAGATATCCCACCGAAGAGCTTGGTTTGCTGGAGCTGGTTCAACAGCCGACGGATGTTCAAAACTGGATACCGGGAGGTTATTTAGAGACCTCGGATATACCCAAAGACGGCTGGGGTAATGATTTTGTTTACCGACAATATACGGAGACCGGCCAGCCGTTTGTAATACTAAGTTACGGAGCGGACGGTGAAGAAGGAGGCGAAAAACTCGACGCCGATTTGAAAAGCACCGATGCGTTTTAAGTTATTTCCCCGGAGGGGGAGAATAGAAATGAGCATACGTAAAAGAACAAATAACTGCTCTGCCGGTTCCTTATCCAGGTCAGGAAGATTGCAGGGTTTTACCTTAATAGAATTTATAATAGCGATAATGATGGTATCTCTTTTTGTGTCACTGGCGTCATTGAATCTTACAGGTTTGTTTTCCAGAAACACATTCAAGGCGCAGGTTCAGGAGCTGGTTTCAACGATGCAAATGGCGGCAAACGGAGCGGCGGAAAGCAACAGGAGATATGAAGTTTTAGTTGATTTGGATAATCAGTCTTATGTTCTTCGCGAGATAACGTCATCGGATTTATCCGAGGTTCTGGAAAAAGAGGTAATTGTTAAGGATTTTTTAAGTGAGAACTGCTGGATTTCTTATGTTGTATTCGACGACGGCGATTATACCAACCAGGGAGTGGCCAAATTCCGGTGCGGGAATTCCGGCTGGCAATACGGAGGTAAAATCGTTTTTCTCGATGAAAACGACCAGGCATTTTCCATCGTCGTCAACCGTCTTAACCGTGTTATAGATTTACAAAGAGGAGACGCTGTATTTTTAACGCCGAAACGAGAAGATGAAATCATATTTTAGAGACAATCAGCTAAAAATAAAAAAACGCAGGGGCTTCAGTCTGGTGGAGGTGGTAACTGCGCTGATAATCCTCTCGCTGATAAGCTCCAGCGTTCTGGTGATAATAGACCGCAACGTAAAAGCCACAACAAATCTAACCGCTAAGATGCACGCCTTTGAGATAGCGCGTGAGAATATGGAGACCCTGCTGTCTCAGAATTCGGTCAAAGAAAAGGTGGATTACGGCACCAGCGATAAATATCCCGATATAGAATGGGAAACAACAGTAGAGACATTCTATGAACCTTTTACTTCGCAGATGTGGGTGCGGGCAATTTGCACAGCGACATACGAGGACACTGATGCTGTGAAACAGGAAGTTAAGCTGACACACTGGCTGACGAATGTTACCAAACGGCAAGTAGTAGAAATACTTAAAGAGAAAGAAAAACGTCAGGCGCAACTGGAAAAGGAAATTGTTACATCTGTAGAAGAAGCGGCGGAATTTGCCGGCGTGGATGTGGATACAGTTGAAGAGTGGGTTGCCAACGGTATGCCGCAGACAAAAGACGGGCGTTTTATAAAGAGTATGCTTGTCTTATATCAAAGTACCAGGGGCAATCCTCCGCCTGAACAAGTAAAACAGACTAATCAGACCTTTGTTCTTATGGCAAAGTCTTTGGACAGCGGGATAACGGCTGGGGTAAGCGGCGACTCTGCCTCTCCGGGAGTATCGCAACCTCAAAGCCCCTCAAATCAAACGCCGGGACAAAGAAATGAAGTAATACCGGGATACACCATGGAAGAATTAAATGGGATGAGTTTTCAGGAGCTTTGGGCATTACTTATGGAGTATCACCAGTCACGACAATAATGCAGGAAATTAAAGAAACAATGAAAATAAAAAGCAGGGAAAAAGGCCTTTCGCTGGCCGAGATACTGGTTGCCTTGACCATAGCAGCAATGATAATGGTCTCGGTTCTGATGGTCTATAATCGAGGGTTGCGTTCAGCCAATGCGGTGACGGAGCGAATAGAGAAGTCCAAACTTCCGGAAGAGATACTTCAGGGTATTGCAGAAGACCTTGACAATATAATTGCCTCTAATGAGGATACAACAATTACAATCAACAATAAATTCATAGACGGCTACCCGGGCTCACAAATGATAATCAGCAAGATGTTTTACAATGAGCAGCGGCAAGAGCAGACGTTCGAAAAAATCGTCTGGGTTACGGGTTATAACTACGAGACAGATGAGCCGGGACTGGTTTTATACAGGAGCCATAGCGGGATTTCAGGTGAAGATAAGATACTTGACAAAAACAAGATGGACTGGGAAAGGGAGCTTTATATTCCATTCTGCAACGGGATTACTTTTTTCAGGATTCAAACGTTCAGTCGCGGAGAACTTACCGACGTCTGGAAAGAACAGGAATTGCCCAATGCGGTGGTTGTAACTCTTTCCTTCGTTGAGCCGTATGAAACGCTGGAAGGAATGTGGGATGTGCTTGAGACCGAAAAGATAAAAAGAACTATCGTTATAGACAGGACGAGGCGGATTGCTTTTCAATATGTGAGCCCCTCTTTTCCGGAAGACCTTAATGAGCCGATGGATTTCAATGATGTTAATGACTTCAACGATGTAAATGGTTTCGGGAATATGAGCTGACGAAAATGCAGTAAACCGTTATCAAAGCAGATATTGAGCAGATATGAGAAACGCAGCGGCAAAAAAAGTTAACAACAATCACAGTCAGCGGGGCGTAGTGCTGATACTGACCCTGGTGCTTCTGGTGGTTCTCTCGATTGTCGGCTATACCCTGACGTCCCGTGTTTCCGCTCAGCGTCACCGGTGTCAATATATTATAGACTATCAATCTGCCCAATACGCCTGTGATGCAGGCACAAAATACGCCCTGGCAACTTTGCATGTAATTAAGCCGAAGTTTGCGGACAGGGTAAATGAGCCCGATTTTTCTGATATTTTTGCGTTGAGCGAGGAAGAATACGAACAGTTTATTGATGAGTGGGCGCAACTGGAGAATCCGACTTCAAACCAGGATTTGCAAAGTCAAAAGCCGCCAGCCCTACAATCCCAGGATTTCGGTTCGATATTATCTGCCCTTGGCGATACGAATTCTCCGGGTTTTATAGACCAGAACGATTCCACCAATTTCACATCACCGGCTAACTATAATGAGCCGAACGAGGTCAAGATTCCAGGCCCTTATGGTCCACCGTGGCCTTTGGTGACCAAGCCGAGGAAGTTTAATATTGGCTCGGCAATGGTAGATATTCGGATTGAAGACGAAAATGCCAAATACCCGGCCGGATGGGCATTGATGATAAACGAAAAGATTCAATGGGAGCTTGATGCCGGTTTTAAAACTTTTACCGAATGGATGAATATCAACGAACAGGAGTTCTCAGAGCTAAGGTCTGACTTAGACCAAATAACCCAGTTAAAGGTGTTCAAGCTTAAATTCCAGCCGATTCGAAGGGCTAAAAAAGTAACCAGAGAAAGAGTTATCACCAGAGGTAATAAAAAAATCAAGGTTCCGCGAACAATAACCGTAAAACAGACCCTTTCCGTGTTGGTACACATCCAGGATTTTGCAAAACTACTTCACAGCTCCCTGATTGATACCGATATACTACTTAGACCAACGATAGACAGCAAGAAACGCAAGGAATCGGCATTGAAATATATGGGACTTTGGGGTTCCGATAAAGTAAATATAAATACGGCCCCCCGGCAGGTTCTGGAGGCGGCATTTACCTTCGGAGGCAACGCAGCGTTAATTGCCGATGCGGTCATAAGACAGAGAAAGATAAAACCTTTTAAAGATTTGAATGAATTGAGCGCCAGATTGCTCGAATATTCCGAATCGATAAAAAAATGTAACCAATACATTACGACTGAAAGTAATTTTTTTACTATAAAAGTTACAGCAATCAGCGGTGCGGCAGAGGCGAGCAAAGTGATAGCAATGAAGAAAGGAAAGAAAGGTTTTGAGAAAGTAGCTGTAATTTCGCTGTGAAGTAGTAACGGTTATAAATATTGATGTGTATATTTTTTAATAAGATTATGGAGTATAGCTGAAGTGGAAGTTCAAAAGAGTTTAGGAATTTATTTGCGTAAAGAGACAGCCACCGTAGTTTGCCTCGGCAAAGAGGATGGCGGCAGCCGGGTGCCGGAGGCCTTCAGCGTCTCTATCGAGGATAAGGAAGAAAAAAGCATCCAGGGGCTTATAAATCTGATTGCTCAGACCTGCAGCGAGAGGCGGATTCAATTCTCCGAAACAGCAGTCGCCCTGGATTGTTCTATGTATATGCAGCACAACGTTCACAGTGAATTTACAGACCTTAAACAGATATCGCAGACAGTAAGATTCGATATAGAAGAAGTTCTTGCGACCGATGCCACCGATAAAGCCATAGCATTTACTATCAATTCCACAGGCGAAGAAGGTTCGACTCTGACGGCATTTACCGCCAAAAAGGAGCTGTTGACAGATATTATTGCCGCCCTGCAATCAAACAAAATGGACCCGGTGACAATAGAGCCGGATGTAAACTGTCTTGGCAGGTATATATCAATCCGATTAGACGGTTCTGAGCAGGGATATCCACTTTTTGCGATACTCTCAAAACACAATGCCTACTATATCTCAGGGATAACCGGAGCAGATAAAAGCGGAGCCCTGAGCACCCGCGCCTGCCTTTTGGGTAAAAATCGAAACCGGACTGAATTCCTGCATCGAGAGATTCCAATCACAATCGCCTTTTCCGAGGCCGAGGAAAAGATTAGCCGGGTGAGGGTTTATGATGCCGCCGATTCGCTGGATTATGAAAACTTATCTGAGGGCTTGACCATCAAGGCGGAGAAAGTGAACCTTTTAGAAGAAGCCGGCATAGAACCACAAACGGCAGAAGCATGTGAAGATGCGGTTTCTTTCGCTTCGGCCTATGGAGCCGCAGTGGCATACTCCGATAAAGGACTCATCATAGACTTTAGAGACGACTTTATGTCATATCAGGGCAAAAAGAAACGATTTCAAAAAGCTATGAGATACCTAAGCGTCTCGGTAACCGTCCTGTTAATTGCTCTTGGAGTATATCTTCAGATGCAGCTGTTCCAACAGAATACAAACCTGAGCAAAGCAAATAAAAGATTCGGAGACGAATATGCAACCGTTATGATGGGGCAATCACTGCCTAAGAAAGAAAACCCGGTTAAAAAACTCGGACGTGAATTAGTACGAGTCAGGAGTTTAAAGAGCGGCAGGTCGAGTGCTACCGGCGAGAAATCAACCTCGACGAAACTTACTCTTATTCTGGCGGCATTTAATAAATGTGCCGCTCAAATAGATTTGAGGATAGCTAATATTTCGATAACATCGCATACTATAACGGTAGACGGAACTACTTCAAGCAGGAAAAACACACTCCAGTTAAGAAAAGCTATAGAGAAAAATAACCTTAAAATCCAAAAGGACAGTCTCGAACTCAAAGGCGGCAGAGACAGCTTCAGGATAACCATACAGGCAACAAGTTAGTGGAGAAATTTCAGTGAAAGAGATATATAGAAATCCGATATTTTATTACATAGCTGTTCCTGCGGTAATCACCTTATGGCCTTTGCTTGTCTGGGCGGTATATCTGCCGAAGACAGATAAAGCCCTCCGGGAGCAGATAAAGAATTATACAAATGCCCAACCTGTAATATCACAGATTCTGGAACTTGACGGTGAGCGACTGAAGGCAGCCAATTCTGCCGGTAAAAACGATGAATTTGATTATGCTACCGCAGTACAGCAGGTAGCAAGTCTTTGCGGAATTCCTCCGACACAATATACCTTCAGTTCCGGAGTGGTTATGAAGACCGGCGACCAGAAAAGTCAAAGTGCAAGAGTGGAGCTAAAACGTGTAGGACTGATAAAATTTTCAAGGTTTATTTCCGCAATGCAGCTTCGATGGGCAAATCTGCAATGCACAACGATAAAGTTGAAATTAAACAAAGACCAACCCGACATCTGGGACATAGATATTGACTTGAAATATTACTATTAAACAAAGATTATCAACACTGCTTTGAGCGTAATTCACACTGTTTTCCAGCTTTCTGCAGCTTTTCTAATATCACTATATATAGTATATTCCCTAAGTTCGCTATTCCCCCATAGATACTCCGGGAATTCCCAAAAACAGGGGCTTGCAAAATCAACTTTTTAATACTGATATCACGGAATTTCCAGCTAAACTTACATAATTCTATATTCTAAAAGGGGTTACATCAAAAACAAATTTTCTAAAGTTTTTAAGGTTTTCGTGTCGATACCAATATAGCAATAAGGTATTGCACCTCCAAATGGATTTGAGGGGTATACAATATATAGTGGGTACACGGCTCCGGCGAAAAAAGGGAATATTTCACCTGAAGCATAAATTTATAGGGCAAAAAGCGGATGTTAAATTTTAACTGCAATGAACGTTTTGAATCCAAGGATTGTGAATTGGATAACTTCGCCGAGAAAATCATTCTCGACGATGATATGGTTATGGAAGAAATCCTCATTAATCTTAACAAGACACCTCTTGGACAGGTATTAAAAAGGATCGCCAGCCTGCCGGAAGTAAGAAAAAATAAAATTCTTAATCTTAGAAGACAAATTTACCAGGGTCAATACAAGCTCAATGAAAGATTAGACAGTACACTAGAGAAGGTTCTTAATGACCTTGATGAATAAAGATTTCTGCTATACTCCTCCTGAATTGGCTCTCTACTCGTAAAATAAAGCACAAACCCGCCTCGGGCGTCTGCCTCCCGTATACGGCTTTTCTTATTTAGAAAACCTTTTAGTCAAAACGACAATTTCTGAGGTTATTTCAGCTCATTTAAGAGATAACTTCAGGGACATCATCATCGTCGATATCGCTGATATCGTCGGTATCGCTGGTATCTTCGGTATCGCTGGTATCATCGGTATCGCTGGTATCATCGGTATCGCTGGTATCGTCGGTATCGCTGGTATCTTCGGTATCGCTGGTATCTTTGGTATCGCTGGTATCGTCGGTATCGCTGGTATCTTCGGTATCGCTGGTATCTTCGGTATCGCTGGTATCTTCGGTATCGCTAATATCTTTGGTATCGCTAATATCTTCGGTATCGCTAATATCTTCGGTGTCTTTCTTCGGTTTGCTTTCGGCCTTCTGTGTGCTTCCTACTTCTTTTTCAAAAGCGGCTATTATAGTTTCCTGAATCCTCTTTCTGCATTCGGAATTGATAGGATGAGCGATATCCGCATGCAATTTCATTCTTCCTTTTGCATCCTCATTTACTCTACTCTCTGAGAGTTTGGCCCCACAATTGTTACAGAATTTTGCCCTGAGATGGTTTTTCCCGCCACATTTGTCGCAATGGTCGGTCAATTTCCTCGAGGGCATTGCAACGAACAGTCCATTGGACCCTTCAATGACTTTTATATCCCGGACAACAAACTCATCATCCATAGTCATCGAACAAAATGCTCTTAATCTCTCATCTCCGTTGCTAACCATTTTTACTCTGACTTCGGTAATCTCCATTTTTTTCCTCACTTAAATGTTTACCATCTGTTGTTACTTACGATTACACATTTGCAATCTATATTTCTTTCAAGCTCACACTTGTCTTGCTCGCATATATTTATATCGTCATTATAATAGATTTTATAAAGAGTAGAACCACTCCCGCTCAGAGACAACGGCCTTATACCAAGCGATTCAACTCCTTTCTTTAACTGTTTTAGCTTTTCGTGTAAGCACAGACAACTTGAATCTAACATATTTGCACACATTTTTGCAACCAAATCAATCCTGTTTTCCCCGATAAAAGCATTTATTTTTGCACTGAAATCCTTGAAAAGCCCTTTGTTTTCGTGGAAATTTTCATAAACTCTTTTGGTAGAGACACTTATATCAGGCAGTAACAGGAGTGCTTTGAAGTTAAAAATTTCATTTAATTTTTTGATTTTCTCACCCTTTCCGCAGCAAAAGGCCAATGGTCCATCCAGGAAGAAAGGGATGTCACTTCCCAGTTCGGCAGCAATTTTGCGAAGTTTATCGCCGGGAAGCTCTAATTTAAACAATAAATTTACGGCAATAAGAACCGCAGCCGCATCAGAGCTCCCAGAACCAAGGCCGGCGCCTGCGGGCAGTTGTTTGTCCAGAGTGATTTTAATATTGCAGGGTATATCGTATTTATCACAAATTTTCCGGCAGGCCTGGTAGCATAGATTTTCTTTTTCCTCTGGTGCCCAATATGCGCCTTTGCAGACAAGCTGGATGCCTCTGCTTTTTGACGGTTCCACCAGAACCCGGTCAAACCAGTTGACTTTGGCCATTACAGTTTCTATTTCGTGAAAGCCGTCATCACGCAGTGCTCCGACCAAAACAGAGAGATTGATTTTGGCAGGTGCAAGCACTAATACTCCCCCGCCTTCAAAGCTGATTTGTTCGATATTGGTCATAGCGCTTTCGTTTGTAAGCATCATCTGATAAGCTAAACTCATTTAAGCCCGGCTAATTAGTTGACATTATAGCAAATTGTTTTTATTTTCAATAAGCAAAATCAAGGATAAGAATGGAAAAAACAGAAAACCAACCCGCGCAATCACCTCAAGTTGCCTGGTGGCACTGGCACAGGCGGTTGTATAACTGGGTTGTTCACTGGGCTGATACCCGCTACGGTATGCTTGCTCTTGTAGCCCTTGCCCTGACCGAACCTATATGCGTGCCTATCCCGGCTGACATAATGGTCATCGGTATGTGCCTGGGCAGGCCGAAAAGGTCGATTAAGTATGGTCTTACCTGCGCATTATTTTCTGTTCTCGGGGGCACAATTGCTTTTTCGCTCGGTCTGGCTATCGGGCCGGAAAGATTAGGGCGATTCCTGGAATTGGTTGCACAATTTTTTGAATGGATAACTTTCGGGCTTATTCATTTCGAAGACAAAATAGATAAAGCGTTGGAACTTTACCGAAAATTAAACGTTTGGGCAATTGCTGTCTCGGCTCTTACGCCGGTCCCTTATATGATTTTCAGTTGGATTGGCGGGACTGTGGCGAATGTTTCAGTGTTGAAATTTGTAGGTATAAGTGTGGTTTTCAGGACTATGCGATTCGGCGGCGAGGCATTACTTTTTTATTTCCTTGGTGAAAGGGCTCGCAGGTTGATAGAAAAATACTTCAATACCGCCACCTTTATTGTTATCATATTGCTGGCAGTTCTGTTTTATATAATGAAAAAACTGGGCCATATATTTACCGGCTAAATTATGAATGACCAGCAGAGACAAATACTTTTACAGGCGGCTCGAGATACAGTAGAAGCAGTTATTAAGGGCACACCATTAGCTGAGCCGAAAACAGAAGACCTGGAGCTTAATGAAGCCCGCGGCTGTTTTGTGACATTGAAAAACGGCGAGCAGCTTCGCGGCTGTATCGGACAGTTTACAGCCGACAAACCCTTAATAGAACTTATAGTGGATATGGCCAGGGCCTCCGCCACCGGCGACCCGAGATTTTTTTCCAATCCCATTACTGAAGATGAGCTGGATGAGCTGGAGATTGAAATCTCGGCGCTTTCAGTTTTGAAGAAGACCGATGACCCTGCCTCACTTCGTCTGGGGACGGATGGGATTTACATAAAGCAGGGTTCCGCTTCCGGCTGTTTTCTGCCGCAGGTCGCTGCGGAGACCGGCTGGAGCAAAGAAGAATTCCTCTCATACTGCTGCGCACACAAGGCAGGCCTGGCATCCGATGCCTGGAAAGAGCCGGAGACTGAAGTTTATTTATTCACCGCCGAGGTCTTCAGCACAGATTTCAAAGACATATAACTATCTTATGGCTTTTGATTCATTCATTGCTATGGGCCCCAAAATGAAATAGGGGCCGAAAGGTTGAGTTGCCGCCAGTTAATCTAAAGATTTCGACCTTCATTTTTAATTCCTTTCAAAATTCAAGAATTTGTGCAAAAAATTGCCCCCTGCACCGTGCATAGAGGCTGTCCAAAACAATCTGTTTAATGAAACCTTCACACAATCATAGGCATCACGTCGCTTTCTGTGTTTTGAATATGGTTAATTTCGCTAAGAAGTGCTTTCGACCTGCGTTATTTGTCTCCAAACGCATCTTTCATAAGTTGAAGAGATGTTCCCAAACGTCCGATATTTTGTTGCGTTCCATATCTTAGAGTACGATACTGTTTGTTTAGAGCAATGGCTTGCTGAAATCATTTCGCCAAATCAAAATGGCTCGCTATTTACAGGAGGCAGATAAAAGTGGAAAAAACAAATCTAAAAATCCAGTGGGCAATTCCACTATTTTTGGTGGCAATGGGAGTCGGGACATCAAGCGTTTTTGCGGCGGGAACTTATGACGGCGGGGATGGCTCGCAAGGCAATCCATTCCAGATAAACACGCCCGCCCAGATGGACGAAATCGGCCAGCACCCCGAAGACTGGGATAAATGCTTTATCCTCACGGCGGATATTGACCTGTCGGGCTATACCGGCACAGCATTTCATATCATTGGGACCGATTACGACAATCCATTTACCGGCGTATTTGACGGCAATGACCATACTATCAGTAACTTCACCTACGGTTCTACAGGCGTAAGTTTTATTGGCCTTTTTGGTTATGTCGGAAGCGGCGAGATTAAAAACTTAGGCCTTCAAAATGTAAATGTCGATGGGGGAACAGGCTGGAATGTCGGCGGCTTGGTTGGATTGAACGAGTACGGCACGGTCTCAAACTGCTACGCGACAGGCAATGTTTCGGGAGACAAGAGAGTCGGTGGCTTGCTGGGATTGAATTACTACGACAGCACGGTCTCAAACTGCTATGCCGCTGGCACTGTTTCGGGAGTTAGCTGGGTCGGCGGCCTGGTGGGAATTAATCATTTCGGCACGGTTTCAATCTGCTACGCTGCCGGGAACGTTTTCGGAAGCGGGTCTGTCGGCGGCTTGGTGGGATACAGATACTACGGCACGGTCTCAAACTGCTACGCGAGCAGCACTGTTACGGGAGGTAGTGAGGTCGGCGGCCTAGTGGGATGGAACAACAGCACGGTCTCAAACTGCTACGCCACCGGCAGCGTTTCCGGAAGCTCAATCGTCGGCGGCCTGGTGGGATACGACTATTTCGGCACAGTTACAGCCTCTTTCTGGGATATTGATACCAGCGGACAAGCGACCAGCGCCGGCGGAACA
>JAUVVQ010000035.1 GCA_030604525.1 Phycisphaerae bacterium
AGAGCTTCGCGAGCCTTTTGTTCGTCTTGAAATAATAACCGGGACAGATTCTATCGGCGGGATTATGAAGCTGGCGGAGTCCAGACGGTGTAAGCTGGTGAAGACCGATTATCTAAGTAGCACTAGGGTGATGCTTGAATATAAAGCTCCGCTTGCTGAGATAGTATATGATTTTTATGATCTTCTCAAGGGTATCAGTCGCGGCTATGCAACGATGGATTATGAGTTTACCGGTTTCATCGCCAGCGACCTTGTTAAGATAGATATTCTTGTGAATAAGGTTGCGGTCGATGCTTTGAGTTTGATAGTCCATCGCAGTAAAGCAGAGACAAGAGGCCGGAAACTGATTATAAAGCTGCGCAGAGCGATCCCACGACATCAGTTTGAAATTCCTCTGCAGGTTGCTATTGGTGGAAAAATCATCGCAAGAGAAACCATCAAAGGCTTTCGCAAAGACGTAACGCAAAAGCTTTATGGCGGAGATGTAACGCGTAAGATGAAGCTGCTTAAAAAACAAAAAGAAGGCAAAAAGCGTATGAAAAGCGTTGGTAACGTTCAGATACCGCAGGAAGCATTTATGACAATCCTCGATAACAGCGAATAGCAAGTACCTGATCGGGATTTGTCTATTTTAGTTAAGATATTCAGGTCTGCAAGGTCAGCACCTTTTTCCTTTAACATAACCGTTCACAGCTTTTGAGGCGGCGAGTGTGGGTCAGCTGGCAACAAAAATTTCAATATCTGGACCCTACAAGCATACTACAATCGACAGCAATTTTTTTTCAAGCGAATTCGATATCAACTTCTCGGCCTTTACAGCAAATTTGTTTAATAGCGATTCCCGAGAAAAAAGTTAGCGGGTATTCCCCCAGCCTGCCGGCTGATGATTTATCTGGTTTATCTCAGCACTACTGATGAGCCATCCTCTTTGAGGATTTTTTTCCAGCTCCATCCGCAGCTTAACCAGCATAATATTAATATAATCTCGATATAGCGGACTATCTTTATCAAAGACCAGCCGAGTCGTAAAAAGCACCTCGGCTTTCGGTAAATCTATCTTTATTGTTATTGCCCTGGTAATACTCTTTTTAATCAAAGGTTCCGCAAGCTCGTTTTCACAGTGCGCCATAAAACGGCTCTTTGACTGGTGACAGCTATCCCGATAATCCTCCGAAATCAGCTCGCCAAGCGCCTTTGCATCCTCACATTCCACCGCCTTCGACGCTCTTTGCAGCAAATCCTTAATTTGCTCTAAATCTGTCTGAACAGAGTAATCAAGGCCGAAACCTGCCGCCGCCACGATAACAGGAATCAGAAACTGCCACCAATACCGCTTATCGACAGCTACGCTTCGATACCCCCATACGGCAAGCAATAAAATGCCTGCCAAAGACAGTAACGTCCAGGGCTGCTCGTATATATTAAACATTTAAAGCTCCTGCTTATACATCACAACCTGAACTCGAAGACGATAGCCAAAAAGCTTACCATTTTATCTGCTCTAATTTTTTGTTCTTCGTATAATCAGTCATTCCGGAAGCCAGCGATGTTACCGTTATAAATCCCTCGGACAGTGACATCGTATCCGTTCTGCTTTCCTCGAACCTGTGAGTCCCGCCCGTAAGCTGAAACAAGAGCTTGCCGTCTCCGCTCCGGTTACAAACATAAGATTCTTCGAATCCTTCCGTTGATTGCGGGACGACTTTGACTCCTCTGGGTTCGCCCTTCGAGAGTTGAGGTATATTGATATTGATTACCTCTGACTTTTGAACCGGAAACACCTTTTTTAGAACACCCATACAATATCGTGCTGCACTTTGGAAATCAACGTGCTCTTCAGCGGCAACGCTCATTGCAACCGAAGGCAAGCTCAAAAAGGACCCCTCCATAGCGGCAGCCACCGTCCCCGAATAATATATATTTATCCCTACGTTTGCTCCGTTATTAAGCCCTGCTACCAGCAAATCTATATTCCCGTCCACAAGCTCCATATAGGCCAGCTTCACACAGTCTGCCGGCGAGCCGTCAACGCTGTATCCGCTGAACTCCCCGGCAATCTGAACCTTATTGCATACCAGCGGATTCTTAAGCGTGATTCTATGACTCGCTCCGGATTGGCTCTCTGACGGTGCTACTACCACTACTTCGCCAATCCTGACAAGCTCTTTATATAACGCCGAGAGTCCCGGCGCAAATATCCCATCGTCATTCGTTAATAATATTCGCATATCAGTTACTCCGTAATGGATTCTAATTCTTTAACAAAACAATGTCAATTGACAGTTGCTCTGTTTGCCGTATAATAGTCAACCGATATGCAAAAATATACGCCGGATAAAAACTTGCCAATAATGACAAGGCAGCAGGTAAGGGACTTCGACTCCTGGGCGATTGACCGGATTGGTGTTCCGGGCGTTGTCCTGATGGAAAATGCCGGGAGAAGCTGTGCAGAATTCATCAAAGAAGAACTCAAAGATATAAACCAGCCCAAAGTAACTGTTTTCTGCGGGAAAGGAAACAACGGAGGAGACGGATACGTTACCGCAAGACACCTCTTAAATGCCGGCCTTAACGTCACAGTAGTTGTTTGTGCAGACAAAAATAAAATAACCGGCGACGCAAAAATAAACCTGGATATACTCGAAAAATTGTACGAACCTGCCCGAACCCTCGACCTTGAAAGCCAAAACATAAAAGCACAGGTTGACAAGCTCGCTGAAGATGCTGACTTAATCGTTGACGCTGTATTTGGAACAGGTGTAGCCGGACAAGTAAGAGAACCTTATAAAACTTTGATTGAATGCATAAATGCTCAGGAGTGCAAACGCTTCGCTGTGGATATTCCTTCAGGACTTGATTGCGATACCGGAAAGCCACTCGGCGTTGTTGTAAGAGCCGATTACACCGTTACATTTGCTGCTGTAAAAAAGGGCTTTACGAATGATAATGCCTCGGATTTCACCGGAGAAATCTATCTTGCTTCCATAGGCGCCCAGCCGGAATCTAAATCAACATAACCTTAATCAAAAAGCGTCTTCTCTTGTCGATAGCGACTTATACCCTATAAAGTAAAGGAACCTTTCTGTGTTGAAAACCGGGACAGAAAGCGCTTTTGCCTGCTCCATAACATTGCGGTAACGTTTGTTCCTTGCTACAGATGCTTCGTATTTATCCATTGCAAGCGGGTCAACACTCATCTCCTCGAATGTCGGTTTCGTCAACTGTCCTGGCTCCTGACCGAGAACAACATAGTCCACATCAATGCTGACTCCGTCAGCTACCTCACCTCCCCATTTACGTATCAACGATTTTACTTTCTCCGGTCCTTGTCGGTCCATTATCCCATCACCGTTAAGGTCAAAATCTCCCGCTACAACAAAATAATTTACATTATCGCTGTCCCAGATAAGATTGGTCACCTTATCACCCATAATGATTGGATTCCTTATCTCGGATTTGATAATACGTGCTGCTGATATAGTATCGCCTACTTTAAAGACCTCAATCTCCGCCTTGCCTTTACCGTCTTTAGGTATCGCAGCATGTTCATCGTATACCGAGAATGTAAGGCCGCGATATATCTTATCTTTTCTGCCAAGATTGATGTGTACTATTTTACTCTGGTCATCAACCAACAAAATTTTCCCGTCCGGCTTATACGCCGGTGAATTTGCATCAGGAGGAGGAATTACCGCAGAAAGCTGCCTTTGCGCCTTGTTCATTCTGTCCTGGGCTATCTTCAACTCCGCTTCTTTCTTCATTAGCTCCTGATTCAAAGTGCTATTTTGCAACTGAAGCTTATTGAGCTGTGAGATAAGCGACTTAACCTGCTCCTCGGTATTCTGCTTCATCAATGTCTCAAATTTACTATAGTCTAACCTGATTGCCTCGACTATCCGGCGATATTTTTCCTTTTCTGCCAATAACGTTTCTTCCTTCGATAAGCTTTGTGTCACCGAATTATCGAAACGGATTTGAAGCTCTCCGAGCTGTCCTCGGAGATTCTGTTCGCTTTTCTTTATATTATCCAGATTATTTTGAAGCTCTTTTGCAACCCATACAAATCCCTCGCCGTTAGGGTCTGTTGTTTGAACATAGCCGCCGGACTGAAGAGTTGTTAAAGTTTCTTTGAACTTGCTTCTTGCAATATCCAGTTTCGCTTCCGCTGATGTCTGTTCCGCAGGACCGCCGACTATCATCGATACCGTTTCATCAAGATAACTCAGTAATTTGCCAATATAGGTCTCGCCTGTCTGCTTTGCTCCGACAAGCGAACCTCGCTGCGACCATTGCTGAGTTGATACCAACTCGTTTTTTTGCTCCTGTAACTGTGCCGCCTCGTTCTGACAATTATCTGCTCTAACGTAAAAGATTACTGCCACGGTAGTTGCAATCACAAATAACGCAACAAATGTGACTAATGTATAAAGCATTGTATTGACCTGCTGTCTTCTGCCTACTGGCATAGTAATACTCCTTATGTGTATAAATTTAGTATGTTAAAATAGCTAAGAACCTACATTGTGCCCCAATTTAACATAAAAGTCAATAAAAAAACCAACTTACCCCGCTGTCGAAAACCAAAGAAACCTTTATTATAATATCGACTCATCGCCCGTAAAACTGAATTTCCATTGTGAATTCTTATAATTCTTCCAATATCGGCAAAAGTTCCCAAAGCTCTTCTATCACGTATTGGGCTGGAATACCGCCCTGACGCTGCTCATCTTTACGTATCCGGGCTGGCCGAAGAACCTGAACTGTCTTTATGCCAAGATTATGCGGGGCTATAAAGTCCTTCTCCGGATTATCCGCTACATATATTGTATTTTCCGGATTGACTTGAAAATGCTCTAATATATTCTTGAATCCGGCTGGGCTGGGTTTCCAGAACTCCCGCCCAAGCTCCTCTGTATAGACTATATATTCAAAATAATCTTCAAGAACAAGCGACTGAACCTTATTGTTTTGTGCCGGCAAAAATCCATCTGTAAGAAGTCCCAGATGATATTTATCCCTCAACGCCTCAAGTATTCCCCGGCTATCCGGTGGAAGCTTGATTATAGGTATATGATTGCGGTAAATCTGCACCAGCTTATGTATCAGCTCATCATCATACAAAATACCCAGCTCCTCTAAAGCGGTGTCGAATATCTTGTCCCGGTTACCGCTGCTGAAGTGTTTCCAGAAACAATCCCATATCTGTTCGGAGCTGCAAGCTCCAGCTTGATTGGATAAGAACTCCGATACCACTTTCAATCCGCTTCGGCAGTAGGAAACCTCATCGTAAAGTGTATCATCTAAATCAAATATCACGGTACTTATCATAAATTTGCTCTTGCCATATCTAAACTATACAAACTTAAATTATTCTACTATAATTTACCAGCTCACTAAGTAATTGTCGATGTAAAATAAATTTTGAAAATATCTTAATATGCCAAAACAAAGACTACAAAAAATTATCGCTTCCGCCGGATTCTGCTCCAGAAGAAAAGCGGAACAGCTTATCACAAACAAACAAGTCCAGGTAAATGGAAAAACCTTTGATAAACTGCCTGTTTTTGCCGACCCTGAAAAAGATAAGATAACTGTTGACGGACAAAATCTGAGACTCGAAAAAAAAGTATATTACCTCCTAAACAAACCCAAAGGCATCATCTGTACTAACTCAAATAAATCAGGCAGAGAAAGAGCCATCGACCTTATCCCTTCAGCCCGAAGAATTTACTGTTCCGGCCGGCTCGATGTTGACTCCACAGGCCTGATTGTTCTAACCAACGATGGAGAGCTGACCAACAAACTCACCCACCCATCGCACCGGATACCGAAAACCTATATCGCTAAACTGAATGGAAGCATCAATGCGGCACAAATCGAAAACTTGAAAAAAGGAACCTGGCTTGCTGAGGGAAAGACCTTGCGCTCCGCCGTTAAAATCCTCAAACGCTCGACGAAACAAGCTCTTATCAGAATAACCATAAGGGAAGGTAAAAACAGGCAAATTCGAAGAATGCTCGCAAAAGTAGGCCTGAAAGTCAGAGCCCTCAAAAGAGCAAAAATCGGCAAGCTAAACGATAAAGGGCTCGGAGTCGGAAAATTTAGAAAACTTACAAAGGCTGAAGTGAAATACCTGAAAAATCCAAAAACTAATAGCTAAAAACGAAAAACCATAACGAAAAGCTTAAAACTTTTGCATTTTACGCTGTGGTTTTACGTTTTAAACTTTACATTTTAAACTTTTTTCAATCAATACCAGCTTGCCTGCCATAGCCAGTTTTCGGTGAAGCTTGCAAAATCCTCGAGATTTTCGATGCCGTCAGCGTTTATATCAAAATGGTTGCGGTCTGCACCCGGCTCGTGGGTAATATTGCAGTCGGCGCAATCACAGCCGCCCTGGAAAATAACCGTGCCGCCTATCAGATGTATCGTGCCGTCGCAGATTGTATGGCCGGTAATCAATGTTTGTCCATCGCTGATTTCCAATGTTGCACCTGCTGGAATATTCACATCGCCGATGATATTTGTCGGCCCGGTAAGAGAGATTTTGCCGCCGGTTTCAATTTCGACATTGGCAGTGATTGTACCGAAACCTGCAAAATTCGCATCGGCTGTCTGGATAATATTTGCTGCTGCCAGATTGCCGCCGACAAGATTAATAACGCCGTCTTGTTCGTTGACGAGGTCGCAGTCGAAGGCGATTCCACCGGAATTAACTTCTATGTTACCATAATTGTTCACATTTGCCGGGGACTTGATGTGCAGTGACGACACGGGATAATTGCTCAAAGTGCCTTGGTTTACAATGGTGCCTTCACTGCTGATGGCAAGACAGCCGCCGTAGGCACAGATAGTGCCTTTATTTTGCAGCATCTGATTGGCGTAAATCAGGCCGAAGCCCTTTATCAGGCCGGTGCTGTTATTATCCAGAATTTGGTCTATACCCAACTCGCCGTCGTACAGATTAACCAGGCCTGTGTTGTGAGCATTGCCGTCAATCAGCAGGTCGCTGGCGTGGATGATAATCAAAATCCCGGCGTTTTCAAAGTCGCCGCCAGTGTCGTTTTCTATTTCAACTTCCACCACCGCACCGGCAGCATTATAGAAATTACCATTTATCTCAGCGCCCTCCAGTACAAGCTCTGCCCCTGCGGTATTTGTTACATCGCCATTGATTTCAAATTGGCGATTATCACTATAGAATTCCAGTTCTCCGTAATTTGTCAGCCCGTTTACATCCACAACAGTAAGAATAACAGGCGAATTCTGCCAGTCGTGAGGCCAGACTGCAAGCTCAACCACGCCGAAACAGTCTAACTGGCTGATAGTGCGCCGTTGCCGCAGTCCGATTTCTACTTCACCGGCACCGGCATCTATAGTAACGACAAAGGTATTTGCACCGTTATCCGGCACAATGGCCGGGTCCCAGTTGTTTGCATTGCCCCACTCGCCTTGCCCGCCGCCGATCCAGTTTGAGTCAATGACGGCTGCCTGAACAGTGCAGGTGCTAAAAATTGACAATATGGCCGTTAAAATTAACACTTTCTTAAACATAATCCACCTTCCTTTCGTGTTTTTGCAAAAGTATTTTTAAACTAAGCGTTTAGTTCAAAGCAAAAGCTAAAAAGCCATATTCTGCTGCTCATATGGGGGTAGATTAATTGAAAGCGATGACTTGCTTTGATAGCCAAACAATGCCAACATTTTATCGCTCCTCCATACATTGCGCAATAAGTCTATCAAATTCCGGCGGAATGTCAAGGAAATTTGGCCTAAGCCCTTTGTGATGCTCGCTCTGCAAAAAGTAAGATTATCAGCGTAACCCGCATTTTCTTCAATTAAGTTTGGCTTTTCTCTTGCAATTTTGCCGAAAAATTATATATTTGGCATTTCTTGAAATCTAATTAGATGTGTAAGAGTCCTCAACAATGAAAATTAGGAGTTTGTTTAATGTCTCGGAAATGTCCATTTACAGGTAAAAGAACAATTACCGGCAATAAAATCAAAAGGCGCGGTAAAGCAAAAAAGCACGGCGGCGTAGGAAAAAAAGTTACGGGTATTACTAAACGAAAGTTCAAACCGAACATCCAAAAGGTTCGAGCAGTGGTCGATGGAAAAGTTCAAAGAATAAGAGTGTCCGCAAAAGCTATTAAAATGGGGCTTATAGAAAAACCTCAAAAAAGAGACTATAAACCTGAAGAAGAGGAGCAAAAATAATCCCCGCTCCTTCCTGGTAAATACGAAGCGAGGCAAAAGGCCTCGCTTTTTGTTTCAAAATATTGAAAATGGCTGAGAATATCGGAAAAAAGCAAGTTCAAAAGGTCGCAAAGCTCTCAAGACTGCAACTGACTCAGAATGAAATCGATGAATTTACCGGCCAGCTAAGTGCAATCCTCAAATACTTCGAAAAATTACAACAGCTTGATACCGAAGACGTCAAGCCCCTCGCACATTGCCTGCCTATAAATAACGTCTTCAGAGATGACCTGCCGCAACAATCTCTCGGCACAGAAAAAACCCTTGAAAACGCACCCCAACATGATGGAGACTTCTTCAAGGTCCCCAAAATCCTCGACGAAAGCTCCGGGGCATAGAACCATTCGATTTCGGAGGTTGTTTTTATGAAAACTGCCATTACATTATCCTTAATTTTCCCGGTGCTTGTTCTTGCCGGTTGTGCGGATAATACCAAAAACGAAAAAAAGCAGGCAAATACCCCACCCGGTAAACAAACTTCCTGCTGCTTTGAAACAAAAATTGTGAAAAAATTACCTTACCTTTTGTATCTGCCTGAAGATTACAATCAAAAGACCTCCTTGCCCTGCATCCTCTTCCTGCACGGTGCGGGCGAAAGAGGAGATGAGCTAAAAAAGGTAAGGAAAATTGCACTGCCCAAAATCCTTGAGAAAAACAAACAATTTCCTTTCATCGTCATCTCTCCGCAATGCCCCGAAGGTGCCTGGTGGACTGATTATAATGAAATGCTCATACGGCTGCTCGACCACGTTATCCAAAATTACAAGGTTGACAAATCTAAAATCTATCTGACGGGCCTGAGTATGGGCGGTTTTGGCTCCTGGTCACTGGCCTGTCAATTCCCGCAGCAATTTGCTGCCGTCGCCCCGATTTGCGGCGGTGGGGAACCGGATACCGCCCGAAAAAAACTAAAAAATACGCCGGTCTGGGCATTCCACGGTAAAAAAGACCAGGCCGCGCCTCTATATCGCTCCCAGGAAATGGTAAACGCAATAAACGAGGCAGGTGGAAATGCGAAACTGACAATCTACACTGATGCGGACCACGACGCCTGGACGCCTGCTTACAATGACCAAAATCTCTACGAATGGTTTTTGAAACATAAGATAAAAAAAACTGAATAATATGAAAAACCTCAGCGCAAAAAAACTACGCGACAAAATCGCAAAAGGACAAATCAAATCCTCCGATGCCGTAGAAGACGTCTTCCGGAGAATCGAACAAATTGATGGAAATATCGGGGCCTACATCAGCACTTTCAAAGAACAGTCGCTGCATCAGGCCGGGGAAATCGACCGGAAGATTGCCGATGACCAGACGGTAGGGGACCTCGCCGGTCTGCCCATAGCTGTAAAAGACAATATGTGCACCACATTCGGTGCCACAACCTGCGCCTCAAAAATCCTCGAGAATTTCCACGCACCATATAACGCAACTGTCGTCCAGAAACTCATCGATGCCGACGCAATTATAATCGGTAAAACAAATATGGATGAATTTGCTATGGGTTCAAGCACTGAGACCTCCGGAGTGAAAAAGACAGTAAATCCCTGGGATACCGAAAGGGTTCCCGGCGGCAGCAGCGGCGGCTCCGCTGCCGCTTTGGCAGCTCGATTATGTTGTGCTGCTCTCGGCTCGGATACGGGCGGCTCAATCAGGCAACCTGCCTCTTTCTGCGGTGTTGTCGGTCTGAAGCCTACCTATGGCAGAGTTTCCAGGTACGGTCTTGTTGCGTTTGGCTCAAGTCTCGACCAGATAGGACCGCTGACATATAACGTCGAGGACGCTGCAATGCTGATGAACGTAATTGCCGGACACGACAAAAAAGATTCTACCAGCGTAACCAACGAAACCGCACCTGTACCGGATTATCTGGCAAATCTCCAAAAACCCATCGACAATCTCAAAATTGCCGTCATACCCAGCTTCCTAACTTCCGCTGAGGCAACCCTCCGGGAGTCCATAAATGACGCCGTGGATACATACAAAAACCTTGGCGCAGAGATAATCGAAATCGATATGCCTCACATCGATTACGCCATCCCGGCATACTACCTGATTGCTACCGCAGAAGCCTCCAGCAACCTCGCAAGATATGATGGCGTCCATTACGGTTACCGGGCGGAAAAGCCGAAAGACTATATCGAAGTTTATTCAAAATCCAGAGAACAGAGTTTCGGAAAAGAGGTAAAAAGAAGAATTATGCTCGGCACATATGCTCTGTCAAGCGGCTATTACGATGCGTATTATTTGAAAGCCCTGAAAGTCAGGAACCTCATCCGCGATGACTTCGACAATGCCTTCGAAAAATGCGATTGCATCCTGACGCCCGTCTCACCGACTACCGCTTTCAAAATCGGAGAAAAACTCGACGAGCCCTTAACTATGTACCTTTCGGATATTTACACCATCGCCGCAAACCTTGCCGGCATACCAGCGGTGAGCATTCCCTGCGGCTTCGACCGGAATAATCTACCCATCGGATTGCAAATTCAATCTCCACCTTTTACCGAGGATAAACTGCTTCAAATTGCATATATGTTCGAAAAACAAAACGACTACCACGAAAAGATACCGCCGATTCTTAACTAAACTTTTGAACTAAACAAAATAAATGAACTCGATGAAAAAAATGAATGATTTGGAATACAAAGTCATAATAGGTCTCGAAATTCACGTTCAGCTATGCACTAAAACAAAGATGTTCTGCTCCTGTCAAGTTGGTTTCGGAGAACAGCCGAACAGCAGAGTCTGCCCCGTATGCCTCGGTATGCCGGGCTCGCTGCCCGTGATGAACAAAAAGGCCGTCGAATACGCTGTACTTGTCGGGCTCGCTTTGAACTGCAAAATAGCCGATTTCACCAAATGGGACAGAAAAAGCTACTACTACCCCGACCTGCCCAAAAATTACCAAATCAGCCAGTACGACCTTCCGCTTGCTGAAAATGGTTACATCGATGTTCCTCTTGACGATGGTAAAACAAAGAAAATCAGAATAACAAGGGCGCACCTCGAAGAGGATGCCGGGAAAAATATACACAGCACAGGGAATTTCTCGCAGGTTGACCTCAACAGAGCCGGCACAGCTCTGCTCGAAATCGTTACCGAACCCGATTTGAACAACTCCCGGCAGGCAAAAACCCTCGCCATTGAATTACAGAAAATCGTAAGGTATCTGGTGGTCTCAGAAGCTGATATGCAAAAAGGACATATGCGATTTGAACCAAATGTAAACCTTATCATCAACAAAGACGGTAAGGAATACAAGACACCAATCGTTGAAATCAAAAACCTGAACAGCTTTCGGGCTCTCGAAAGAAGTATCGATTACGAGATAGAAAGACAGCTCGATGAATTTCTCCAGACCGGCAAAGTAATGCAAATGGGAAATAAATCTACCCGCGGCTGGGACGGTGAGAAGCAGGTAACCGTCCTGCAGAGAGAAAAAGAAGAAGCTAACGATTACAGATATTTCCCCGACCCCGACCTCGTCCCCGTAGTTCTAAAAGGCAAATGGCTCGATGATATAAAAGGAAATCTCTGCGAACTTCCCCTGAAGAAACAAATCCGCTACGTCTCTAAATTCAAATTAAGCGAATACGATGCCGGCGTCCTCACCGCTGAGCGCTCAACCGCCGAACTCTTCGAAAAAGCCGTTCAGGCCGGTGCAAAACCAAAACGCCTCTGTAATTTGATAACTCAAATCGGACTCAAACTTGCAAACGAAGCAGGTCGCTGCCTTGCTGAACTTGGCTTAAACGCCCAGCATCTCGCCCAGCTTGCTGTAATGATTGAAAAAGGCGAAATCAATGCCTCCGCTGCGGATAACATAATGCAGCAAATGATAAAAACACAAAAAGACCCCACCACTCTTGCAAATGAACTAAACCTTATCCAGAAGAGTGATGAAGACGAACTCGACAAAATCGTTGGCCAGTCACTTGAAGAAAACGCCCAGGCCGTCGAGGATGTCAAAAGCGGGGGCAAAAAAAGCAAAAAAGCGCTCGGCTTCCTCATCGGACAGGTGATGAAAAAAACAAAAGGAAAAGCAAACCCCAAAATCGTCTCAAAAATCCTGCATAAAAAACTAAGCTGATTTATTAAAAATAATCCCGGGATAAGACATAAAATGAAAATCGAAAAAGCAAAGCATATAACAAAAGAAAACGTCAACATTGAAGGCGCAAAAGATGTGAAAATACAATGGCTCATTTCGAAAAAAGACGGCGCTCAAAACTTCTATATGAGAATGTTCGAACTAAAGCAGGGTGGTAACACACCGCTGCACTCCCACTTACACGAACACGAAGTCTTCATTATCGAAGGAGCCGGCGTGTTCATTTGCGATGGGAAAGATTACGATTTCGAATCCGAGGATGTCATATTCGTCCCGCCGCAAGAAGAACACCAGTTTAAGAATACCGGCAGTTCGATACTGAGATTTCTCTGCATCATCCCTGCAATTTCAGACTAAAATCTGACTTAATATTGCGCCACCGTAATTATTTGCTGAATATTTTGCTCTCTGTGCCCCGCATCAATCGCTTAATGTTGCCCCGATGTCTCAAAATCACCATCAATGGTATTACTGTTGCCGCCGTCAGCAAAGGCCAAAGCTCCACAAATTTCCAATCCTCCTTGACTGCAATCAAGCCCACCAGTGCCGCAGGAAACACAACCGATGCAACTATCGAAGCAAGCGATATATATCGCGTCACCAGAACCACGAGTCCCCAGACCACAATCGCCGCACCCGCACAAATCGTATAGTAAGGCCAGAGTCCTAAAGCCACTCCGAAACTCGTCGCCACTCCCTTGCCGCCTTTAAAGCCGAGATACAATGGGAATATGTGCCCAAGCACTGCCGCAAAACCTACAAAAAGCCACAAAAATAACATACCTACACTAACCTGACCTGACAGAATTCTTCCGGAAAGCACCATCGGCAGCAGCCCCTTGGATACATCCAGTAAAAAACAAAAATAACCCCACCTCCTGCCTAACGCCCGTGACAGATTCGTCGCTCCTATATTGCCGGAACCAATCTTCCGAATATCCTTGCCGTGCACCTTCGCTATTATCAAACTAAAAGGTATCGAACCGACAAGATAAGCACCCAAAATCACAAATATAAAATACCGGTAACTCATTACTTTCCTTTCTTCTCGAGCACCGTCTCATAAAGACCTGCTAATTGTTTAGCAGCTCTCCTGATACTTATCTGCTCTTTAAGATTATCTGCTTGAATCGCTTCCCTTGCCTGCCTAAGATTTTCTTCTTTCGTAAAGTAACAAATAGCTTCCGCCAGGGCCCGGATATTCTCTGGCCTGTCCACAACAATCCCGTGTCGACCGTCCTCGAACATATCTATAGCTCCGTTAAATCTTGTTGTTATAACCGGCTTACCGGCCGAGAGTGACTCTAAGATAAACCTGCTCGATGGGTCATAAAATGTAGGAAGAATCGATACATCCGTTATCGAAAGGACATTTTGGATATGCCGAGCATGACCGAGATAGATTATCTTCTTATGAACTCCCATCTTTCTTGCCTTCAGACGATACTTATAAGATTTACCATTCCCGGCTACTACCAGATAAGCTTTTCTCGAATCGAATTTATTCCTCGCCGCCGCAAGGGCGTCAATCAGCACCGAAAGTCCCTTCAGCCGGAAGTTATTCGCAACAAACAAAAACAACACCGGTTCGTCCGCTTCCTTAAGCCCCAGCTTATATAAAATCTGTGACCTGAGCCGGTCTGACGCTGTCGAATCAACCCTGCTGTTCAAGCGTATCCCGTTCGGTATGACGAACAAACGCTCGGAATCTACGTTATAATTTTCCCTGAACTGCCTTGCCACATATTTGGAAAGTGCTGCTATCACAGGCCCGTCCGGCCTCTTGCATAGCTTCCTCTCCGCTTCAAGAAGTATCGTCCTTCGCCAGTTGGCAAATGCAGTTGCCCGCTTATAGAAACGGACGAGACTGCTCCGGTAACTCGCCGCATTCTGTAATATCGCTTGCCGATACGTTCCTCCCCTGGGCTGATATACATCTGCGAAACCGAACGGCAGAACGCTGTGGACAATATCATATTCATTCGCAGCCAGGTGACGGCGAACCGCCTTCGACAGCGTAAAATAATTTGTCCGTTTCCAGTAACGGCCGGGGCACAATATATGTATATTCCTGGCGTTGGTTTGTCCCTTCGCTGCGAGAATACTCACATCAAATCCAACCCCGGATAGAGTCGTCGCAAGCTCAAGTATCGAACGTTCCGCTCCGCCCAATACTATATCCGCTCGCTCTATTATTATCGCTATGCGTATCTTCATCTTCTATGATTAACTTTCATAAGGAACTGTTTTGTCGTGCTTTAAATCGTGACGCTTCATTCGATGAGCCCTTCTGATTACCTTACGAATAAAGGATTTATCAAGCTCAGTCAACCTATTCCTGCCGATGTACCGAAGATAAAAACGCAATCGGTCAGTTTGTGAAAAAAACTTTCCTGCTGCAGAATAAAAAAGCTGTGCTATATCCTTTACACGATAGCGATGCGAAAATATCACCGGCTTAAAACAACGTGAAAGGTCGATAACATAAAACCTTCCGGCTGAATCGTAAAAAATATGCGAAAAATAGAAATCCCGATGCCGATAACCTGTCTCGTGAAATCCACTCGCAAAATCCGCTAACCGAAGAATAACGTCCCTTCGTTGTTTCAAATTATCCCCCGTTTCCCGTTCATAAAAACACTGTGGAAGCCGACGCTCAAGCGACTTTGCCTCTCGAATCTCCTCTGTAATACTGAAACTTCGCCTCTCGAAAATCCTTCCCCATTCCGAAGCGTATGCCACCGTCCGGTATGTTTTGATACCTACCGCAGAAAGCTTAACACTCGGCTCATAATCGAAATATCCGAAGCTGCCTTTTCCCCGGTGACAAAACCAGTTCTTCAGCTGACTCAAAAAAGGCGCCTTCTCGTAACGTTTCAAATATAACCTTGCCCCTGCCTCACCAGGCGTAAAGCAAATCCTCTCACGGTATCCGGCGAGACCCTCTTTATTCAAATCCTCTGCGCCAGTAAAGCTAAACACGGCATCTATCGAATCCAGCCCCATCTTACTGAAAACATCAACGTAATCTTCAGCGACATAAAAAAACTTTGATAATTCCCTTAACTTATCTGCACGCATAATCAAAATCCTTATCCGCTCTCCAACAGCTTCTCCGCCGCTTCCAGAACTCTCTGAACCGTAATTGATTCCATGCAATAATGTCTTTTCCTGTTGCACACTTTACGGCCGCAAAAAATACATTCGCAGTCACCGACTATCTGTATCTCCTTGTCGTATTGTGTATCCGTCCACGCCGGATGGTTCGGTCCGAACAGACTGACAACCTTCCGCCCAAACCCTATCCCTATATGACGAGGGCCGGTGTCATTACTTATTACCAGCTCGCATACCGAATAAACCGCCTTTAATTCGCCAATACTTAAATTCTTCTCGCCCAGATTAATCAGCTCATTACTGCTCTGCGCACATATCTGTCTGGCTATACTCAGCTCCGCTGGCTCCGGTGATACCGATATCAAAACCTGCGCGCCATAGTTTGAAATCAACGAATCGGCAACTTCGGCAAATCTCGCACTCGGCCAGCATTTACTCGGACCGAATGCACCACCCGGCACCAGAATCACAACCGGCGATGCACTCTCGAAAATACCCGGCAACTTCTCCTGGACACTGGCTTTGTCTGTCTCAAGAACCCCAAGCTCAATCCGCCTGTCACTTATCTTAGCTCCTAACCTCGACGCTATCGCAAGATAATAATCCACCATTGAAATCGGCTTATACCCGCCTTGGGCGTCCTTGACCGGATAAAGTTTTTCCGTAAGAAAAATGCCTCGGCCATCCCGGCTGTAACCTATCCGATGCGGAATACCCGCCAGGAATACCGACAGGCCGCTACCGAATGAATTCTTAAACAATATCGCATCACTATAACCTCTGTCCCGCAGCATCCTGCCAATGGAAAAAGGATTACACTTCGCCTCTGTTATCCAGTCATCGTTAAATTGGCAGGGCGTTAGAATATCACGGACAAACGGCTTACAAAAATATGTTATCCGCCTTTCTGCAAAATGCTCCCGTATGGCACGAAGGGCCGGCACAGTCAGTATCGCATCGCCCATCGGGGACGGAAGCCACAATAAAATAATATCTCGTTTCGATTGCATATTTGGCCGTTATAAACAAAAAAGCTTAAGGCAAATTATTTACCTAAAGCCAAAAACCTCTAAATCATAAAACCTGTTATCCCTGAGATTTAAAATCTCTCATTTACGGTTCTGCATCATATAAAACGTAAGTGACATAACCTGCAAAACAAAAGCAAAGCCAAGACATAAATATATCGCATTAACGTCCCGCTTCGGACTCATCAGGAACCACACGCCAAGAAACAAACAAAACAATACTGCTATCTGAATCACTCCCGCAAGAAGACGCATTATCGAGAAATCCTCGAATATGTCACGCCGTTGAATATTCCTCAACTGCTCTATAATCTCACCAAGAAGCTCTTCCACATTTTTCTCCGGCTTCTTATCTTTCAAAAAACTCGTCATTTGTTTATCTTCCTGCTGAACTTCCTTTTCGGTTTTTCCAGAGACATCCTTCTCGGACATATTGCCTCCGATGCCCTCGCTTTCTTCGCTGCCGAGCTTGCCGTATTTTTTTATTATATTAGCTGCCTCTCTGATATTTACCGCTGTAAAATCCGGTTTTACCTCCATCTCTTTTATCTGCACCTCCTCTTTCGGCTTGTTTATCAATATTGTCCTGCACCCTGCTCGCTTGCCGGCTTTTACGTCTCGTTCGCTGTCACCTATTGCCCACGAGCTCTTCAGGTCAATTCCCAATTCCTCAGATGCTTTCAAAAACATTCCCGGATTCGGCTTGCGAAGGTCGCTTTCCTTCCTGTATTTAGGTATCACTCCATCAGGATGAAAGGGACAATAATAAATCTTATTTAAAATCACACCTTCTTCGCGTAAAAGCGCTTCCAATCTGCCGTGTATCTCGCCGAGAACCTTTTCGCTTACTATACCCCGCGCAACGCCGGACTGATTGGAAACCACTATCAACTTATAACCCATACCCTGCAGCTTACCCAGCGACTCCGCTGCTCCCTCCGACAGCTTAACCTGTCCGGGGTCATCTATATAACCGGTGTCTTCAATTACCGTATCGTCCCTGTCTAAAAATACCGCTTTATCTGACATATCCTTATCGCACCTAAAAAATATGCTTCCTGAATATTAACCTTCATCAACACTCATATTCTGCTCAACAAGACCGCAGATAATATGATATCCGAGCTGATGTATCTCCTGGCTCCTCGCTGCGCTTTGGCTGTTCGCACAAAAACATATATCCGCCATTTTTTCTAAAGTACTGCCCGGCTTACCTGTAAAAGCCAGAAGCGTCGCTCCCTTTTCTTTGGCGAGCTTTGCCGCTTTAACAACGTTTCCTGAATCTCCGCTTGTCGATATCGCCCACAAAATGTCACCCTGCTTAACCAGTGCCTCAACCTGCTTATAAAAAATGCTCTCGTATCCATAATCATTCGATACCGATGTTATCACCGAGCTGTCCGTTGTCAATGCCACCGCTGCATACCCCTGTCGCTCTTTTTCATATCTGCCTACCAGCTCTGCGGCTATATGCTGAGCATCCGCCGCTGAACCGCCGTTACCGCAGGTATAAACGCAACCGCCCGCCCTTAATGTCTTCGTTATCGCCGAGCTCGCCGAGAAAATACTATCTATCCCCTTCGATTTAAATGCCGACAAAAGCCGTTTGTGTTCTTTCACTATTTGGAGGATTTCTTTTCTCTCTTCATTTCCCATTAAATTCTCTTCCAAACTTTTTTTATCTTTTCAATTACCGAGGTCGTGCTCTTGCCTTCAACCAAAGGAGCTAAAACAACCTTGCCGCCGTAAGACTCCACGAACTCCGCACCAACCACGCCTTTATCCGACCAGTCTTCTCCTTTTACCAGTATATCAGGTTTGACCTGCTTGATTAAATTCAACGGCTCCAGCTCGTCGAATACCGTTATATAATCAATCGCTTCCATCGCTGCAAGCACCCACGCACGGTCATGTTGATTATTGATAGGACGCTCAGGACCTTTAATGCTCTTTACCGAACTGTCGCTGTTCAAACCCAGCACTACCACGTCACCCTGTTGCCTGCAGAACTTCAAAAACTCAATATGTCCCCGATGTATCACATCAAAACACCCGTTCGTAAACACTATTTTCTCATCCTGGTTGCGGTGCCAGTTCAGTTCTCTGACAAGAGATTTTATCGAACGAACCTTCCCGTCTTTACCACGTCTCTCACTTATAATCTCATTGACAATCTCATCGACGCTGACCGTCGCCACACCAAATTTCTCAACCTCTATACCGCCCGCTATATTGCAAAGCTGCACCGCCGATTTGTATTCGCAACCCGATGCCAAAGCTGTCGCAAGCATCGCAAGCACCACATCTCCAGCCCCAGTGACATCATATACACTTCTCGGCCGCGTCGGTATAAACTCACTCATCTGGCCCGCCTTAACATACGCTCCCTCTTTATCCAGCGTTATCACCACCGCCTCAAGAGAAAACCGCTCGCAAAGCTGCTCACCCGCCCGCACAATCGCCTCTTTCGTATCAAGCTCAAAGCCAACTGTAGCGGAGGCCTCCTGGCGATTAGGTGTCATAACAGTCGCACCCCTGAACTTGCTGTAATCTCCGCCTATCGAAGGGTCCACAACAACCTGTTTACCCGCTTCCTTCGCCAGTGATATCATTTCCCTGCATAAAGATTCGCCGAGCAAACCCTTATTATAATCCTGCAGACAGACAATCTCAACATTCTTGATTTGCCTGCTGTAACTATCCATTAGTCCCCGGCATACTTTTTCCGGCAGTTCATCCGTAACCTCCTCATCAATCCGGAAAAGCTGCTGTTGATGGCGATGCTGCGCCAAACCAATCAGTCGCTGTTTGCTGATAGTAGGGCGGTCCGATGCCTTTTTCAAGCCGCTCACATCGGCGCCTGCTGCTTTAAGTTTCTCCAAAAGCCGCTCGCCGTTTTTATCTTCGCCAATCACCCCGAGACAAAACGTCTTAGCTCCCAACGCCGCAAGGTCATTAACCACCGAACCCGCTCCGCCGCAGCTGTATTCTGTTTGCCGAACCTTCAACACCGGAACAGGCGCCTCGGGGCTTATACGCAGGGCATCGCCGTACACGTAAACATCCAGCATAAAGTCACCTACCACTAAAACGTTAGGCGAGCCGAGATTCGTTACCGTCTTCAAAAGTTCTTTATACATAAAACCATCTTCTTAATCAAAAATCAAAATATTCGTTACCCGGAAATTGTAACCGCCATTCGTTCCTCAATCAACTTTCTTATTTTCTCCTCTCCATCTAAAAACTCAATCTCTATCCCCAGATATCCTATCAAAACCTTACCCTTATCACCCGTATCCTTGCCCTCGCTTTCGATTTGAGAGGCAAACTTAAGCCAGTCTTTCTTCGTGGTAAGTATTAATTCAGCTCCCGCCTCGATACCCGCTTGAAAAATCTCTGAGACATCTTCGCCGTCATAGCAGTGATGGTCATTGAAAATCTTAAAACCGACCACCTCCGAGCCGGTATCACGAACCGTCCGCTCAAATGCCCTGGGATTTCCTATCCCGCAAAAACAATATACCTTCCGCCCCTCAAGCTCCCCAACGCTTAGCTCACTGCCGTCACTTAAGCTGACGCAAACAGGACCGTGTATCGTGCGGGCAATCACCATATCTGATTTGACTTTCAAAATTTTCTCTTCTATTTTCTCTAATTGTTCTTGTTTGACCTGTTCAGTCCTGGTAATCACAACCGCATCCGCTCTGGCTAATGAACTTATCGGCTCACGTAAAAATCCGCCTGGAAGAATGCTTCCATAACCGAACGGCTCTGTCGCATCTATTGTCACTATATCAAGCGCTCTGCCCAGCCGGCGATGTTGAAAGCCGTCATCCATAAGCAAAACATCGACACCGAATCTATTAATCGCCTCCCCGGCTCCTGCTACCCGGTCGGAATTAACTATTATCTCTGCCCCTTCGCATCCCTCCGCCAGAAGTCCCGGCTCGTCAAGCCAGCCGCTCCCGCCGCCTTCCAAACGGGACGCCTTATACCCACGAGTAAGTATCCCGACCTTATATCCTTTTTCCTTAAGCCGTCCACAAAGCCAAATAATTACCGGCGTCTTGCCCGTCCCGCCGAGAGTTATATTACCTACGCTGATAACCGGCTTACTTGCCTTGTGTGTCTTAAAAATCCCTCGCTTATAAAAAATGTTACGCAACCGGATAACCAGGCCGTAAAAAAATCCTAAAATTACAAGAAAAAATCGCACAAGGGATACACATCCCCCCCCGTCTGAAATCAGTTTACGATAACGCTCTTGTTCCAATTTCAATATCCCGCCAAAAAGACGAATAGCTCCTGATATATCGATTTACCCTCCGCTGCTGAAAATCCTCGGGAAGCTGCTATGAACTTTTGACCTTCTCTATTATCGCATCCGCCATCTCGCTCGTTCCCACTGCCGTCGGGTCATTCCGGTCGTCTTTCATATCATAGGTAACACTCTTGCCCTCCGCTATTACCGACGCCACCGCGTTTTCAAGCTTATCCGCCTCTGCCAGTTTGCCTATATGTCGAAGAAGCATCACGCCGCTGAGTGTCAAGGCCGTCGGATTTACCTTGTTCTGACCCTTATACTTCGGCGCACTCCCGTGAGTTGCCTCGAATATCGCCGCATTATCTCCTATATTAGCTCCCGGAGCTACTCCGAGACCACCGATTAACCCCGCGCAAAGGTCACTCAATATGTCACCGTAAAGATTCGGAAGCACAATCACATCATACAATTCCGGCTTTTGTATAAGCTGCATACACATATTATCTACTATACGGTCCTCGAACTCGATATCGGAATAATCCTTGGCCACCTCACGACTTACCTCAAGCCACAAACCGTCAGAGAACTTCATTATGTTCGCTTTATGAACGCTCGTAACTTTACTGCGCTCCATCTTCCGGGCATATTCGAACGCAAACCGAACTATCTTCTCAGTCCCCGTAACTGATATCGGTTTAATACTAATTCCCGAATCTTTGCGTATCTGACTCTCCCTGTGATTATTGAGCCAGTCAATCAGCTCATCAGTATCATCTTTTCCCTTCTCGAACTCTATCCCTGCATAAAGGTCCTCTGTATTCTCTCGTACTATCACAAGGTCTATGTCCGTGTACTTGCTGCGAACTCCCTTATAGCTCTTGCAGGGACGAAGACAGGCATACAAGTCATACTTCCTGCGAAGATGAACATTCAAGCTGCGATAGCCCTTACCAACCGGCGTCGTTATCGGTGCTTTAAGAGCTACACTGTTCTTTTCTATCGATGCAAGGGTCTCTTTCGGCAGGGGGGTGCCGGCCTTTTCCATTACCTCAATGCCGGCTTCCTTTACATCCCAATTGATTCCCGGCTCAGTCGAATCTATACACCGACGTGCCGCTTCCGCTATCTCTGGACCGATGCCGTCACCTGTTATCAACGTTACTTCTGTCATACCTGATTACTCCAATAAATTAATTTCAACGATTTTGATTTCAAAGCTGGATACTACTCGTTAATAGCTGAATTGTCAAAGGATATGATATACCGCCTCTGATGCATTATTTATCTTCAGAAATTTTCTTGAAAAATCCCCATCTTCTTTATAAACTCCTTAGTTCTATAAAATTCTGACCGTTTTTGAAATTTTACACTAAACAAAAAAGCGGACAGCATATATAATTAAAGATAGGGAGTGTAGCTCAGTTAGGCAGAGCAACGCCCTTTTAAGGCGTAGGTCCTGGGTTCGATCCCCAGCACTCTCAGTTTCTTCCTCCTCACGCAAAGCCACGATTTTCTATTTCACCCCTTGCGCAGGTTCTATTCTGCTAAACCATAAAGAAATCCGCGGAAGCCCGAAGTTCGTCCGATAAACAGTTATCGCTCAACATACGGCAATCACACCGGCATATATAACCTGTATCCTGACAAGCAGTTATAGCTCCCTGCGTCCTATTTTTATATTTTCGGTTAAGTCAGCCCGCTTATTGCTTCTGTTATGCCTTTTTTATGCCGAAGGATACATTGCAGATGATGCTTATAACCAAGAGCACATTATGCGAACACGTTGCAAAAAGATATCGAAGTTCGATTTTTGGCAAAAGGTATTACTTATGAATAAGAAAAAACATCTTTTAATAGGACGACCAGCTTCTATATTGATGTTATTAATTTTCTTTAGCATCTGCTCACAGCTATTTGCTGAGCAGACCGCTGCCGGCAAACAGAATGACCTCTTTGATATGTCGCTCAAGGAGCTGATGGATGTCGAGGTTGGGACAGTTACAACCGCCTCGAAGTATGAGCAGAAAACGACAGAAGCGCCTTCCTCGGTGACAATTATAACCGCTGAGGAAATCGAACTCTATGGCTGGCGGACACTGGCAGACGTTCTCAGAAGCGTTAAAGGTTTTTATACCAGCTACGACCGTGCTTATGAACATCTCGGCGTGCGCGGATTCTGCCTGCCTGGAGATGAGAACTCTCGCGTGCTGATACTACTCGATGGGTTCCGTATGAACGAAAATGTCAGAGGTCATAGTGGTATCGGTGAGGACTTTCTCCTTGATGTTGACCTCATTGACCGAATCGAAATCGTCCGCGGACCTGGCTCATCTCTCTACGGTGCCAATGCCATCTTCGGTGTGATTAATATCATTACCAAGAAAGGCAAGGATATCGACGGCTTTGAGATTTCAGGTGATTTATACGGCCAGGAAAACAGTTTAAGACGGTGGGAAACCGGAAGAGCAAGGGTTACATTTGGAAAAGAATTTGAAGACGGTACAGATTTCCTTATCTCTTCTACTCTCTTTGACCGGGATGCAACGACACTGACAATTCCGCACTTCTCTATAGACGAAGGACTTGGTCCGACAACTAATGATGGCGAGGATGCATATAAAATATTTACCAAATTTACCTTTGATAACCTTACCTTTGAAGCCGGTTTAAACAGCAGAGAAAAACAAATCCCTACCGCGCCTCTTGGGACTGCTTTTGGAAGCGAATATGAAAACAAAATAGAAGATAAAGCTGGCTTTATAGCACTGACATACGAGCGTGAGTTTTCAAATGAGCTGGCCATGATAGCGAGAAGTTCGTTTAACTTCTATAACTATCGAAGAATCGGCTGGTATTCGGGCGAGGATCAGCTAACGGCCCGCAAGACGTATGAGAGGGAAGGCAACTGGTGGAACACGGAGTTGCAATTTACGACAGAGCTATTCGAAAAACATAAGGTTACCTGGGGTGCCGAATTCCAGTATAACGGTAAACAAGATCAGGATTCTTCGTGGAGCGGGATACCTTATCCCTGGGGTGAGGCGCCATCTGCTGAGGCGCTGGAGTCAATCAATAACCCATTGAGGGTCCACGAGTCAGGCGAAAACTGGGGTCTTTATATCCAGGATGAGGCCGAAATCTTCGAAAACCTGACGGCCAACGCCGGCGTGCGATATGATTATTATGAAGGCAGTGGCGGCAGCACTAATCCGAGATTTGCCTTGATATACAATCATTCGAACGCCACGACTTTGAAGCTGCTCTACGGGACGGCGTTTCGTCCACCTACCTTGTTTGAACTGTATTACGAGGACCCTGTTTTTGAGCAACCCGCTGCTTTAGACCTTGACCCTGAAACTATTGAGACTTACGAGGCGATTCTGGAGCATTTCTTCGACCCGACTCTTCTTGGTACCTTCTCCTTATATCATTATAAGCTGCGAGATTCCATTGCCAGACAAAGTGAATTTGCAGAACTGACATGGCGAAATATGGGTACGGTCGAGGCCACAGGATTTGAAGCTGGACTGCAGAAGAAATGGGCTAACGGTACGAAACTACGTGCCAGTTATTCTCTGGCGGACACCGAATACCAGGAACCTCAACTTAAAAGTGATGTGTTACTCGGTTACAACTCGACCAGGATGCTCAATTCGCCTGAGAGTCTGTTCAAGCTGAATCTGCTTACGCCACTGGTAAAAGACAAGGTCTTTGCCGGCCTTGAAGTTCAGTATGACAGCAAGAGGAGGACCATCGGTGGGTGGAACGAGGCTGAGGAACAGGTGCGTGATGAGACCGATGATTCCATTGTCACCAATCTCACAATTACCTGCGTTGATGTTATAAAAGGTATGGATATGTCATTCGGTGTTTATAATTTATTCGACGAGAAATATGCACATCCGGCCTGGGGTGATAATGAATTGGACACTATCGAACAGAACGGCCGGACATTTATGATGAATTTAAAGTACCGCTTCTGATGCAGCTAACCGGGTGATAGTAACCGTCTGACTTAATGAAGAAGTAAATATGAAAGAAATAACAAAAGCAATAAATTTGGTGGTTTTGGTTTGTGTAACGGCTTTCATTGCGTGGGCTGTTACACCTCGTAGGAATGTTTGTGTTGAAAAGAAAGCGAAAAAAGAAGAACTAAAGCTTTTTGAGATGTCTATTGAGCAGCTTATGGAAGTAGAAGTTGCCTCAAACTCTAAAGAAAAAACAAAATTATCTAAACCCGCATTTCCCAAGTAAACAGTGACAAATGAATTGAATTATGATAGTATAGAGCTTATGGAGACCACTCAAGCCAGTTTTGACTATTCTGAATTGGAGAACCCAATGGGTGAAAGAAGCAA
>JAUVVQ010000050.1 GCA_030604525.1 Phycisphaerae bacterium
AGTTTGGCCTTGAATGCAGCACTGTGATTCCGTCGTTTGTTCTTCATAATTTGTCTCCTGAAACTATTATCGTCTCAGACGACAAATCCACCTTAATCACGCGCCCAGTTTTTGGGGAGTATTATAGCATCAGCCGATGCAAACTGGGCTTTGCAGGTAATCTTTGACTGGTACTATGACACACCTTTTGCACAGATGGGCACCATTGACATAACGTTCGACAACTACCAGTGGAGCGGATTCACTATTCCCGTCAGTGAACTGACCACAGCCGGTATGGGTGCAACCATACTTGATGACCCTTTAGGCTACTTTGGCGGCTCATCAGCGGATTTTGAGTCGTGGCTATTAAGCGAAGTGGCCCCACGGCTGCCGGAGGAAGCCACCTATCTGCTTTTTGTACAGGGCGAAGCACATCCTGCTTGGCGGAATCCGAGTATGGGTGTGCAGCTTGAAGGCATTGTCGGAGAAACTATCATAGCATACGCGGTACCCCAATGTGGCGACCCGAACCATCCCTATCCGCCTGGCGATCTGAACTTTGATTGCCATGTTGATTTCCTTGACTTTGCCATCTTTAGCAACCATTGGCTGGAATTTACTGCACCAGAATAAAGAATCTAAATTTCAAATAAAATAATTTTTTTCGGATTATGGTTGCGAAGTAGCACTATCGCCGTATTCTTATGCAAAAAAGGATAAATATGAACAGATTAAGGATTTTAACAATTATTGCGACACTTCTGTTTTTTGGGGGGATTTGCCGGGCCGAGCAGGAGGAAAACGACTTGTGGAATAGAAAGCGCTTAACAAGTGGTTTTTTTGGTCTTAACGACACTTCTTAGCCTTCTGGTAAGCAGACAAAACATTAGATTTGAACAGGTTAAAAATTTTTTAATTTTTCACTTGACATTCTTAGCCAATCCTAATAATGTTGGGTATTCCTAATAAACGTGGGTATTCTAATGGATATAACCGAAAGTAGACAACTAACTGCCAGTCTTGAAGATTATATCGAGGCGATATTTTGGATAGTATCGGCCAAAGGTGCTGCAAGGGCGAGAGATATTGCCAAGAGACTCGGTGTTAAAGCATCCTCGGTTACAGGTGCTCTTCAGGTTCTGGCTAAAAAGAAGTATGTCAATTACGCACCTTATGAGGTGGTTACGCTCACATCTGAGGGTCTTGAAGAAGCCAAGAGGATAATAAGAATGCATGAGGTTCTGCGAGATTTTTTTGTAAACGTTCTGGGTATAAAGAGCAAAATCGCAGAAGAAGGAGCTTGCAAGCTGGAGCATAATATACCTAAGCCAATATTTGACAGGCTGATTGAGTTTATGGAGTTTATCGAAACTTGTCCACGGGCTGGAAAATACTGGACCGATAAGTTCATAAAGCAGTGCAATTTGAAAAAGGCAAGGGAATGCGAAAAATGTATTGAGCAAAGCATAAAAAGTTTTAAAAAGGAGAGAACAATGACGCAAACAAGTCGTGAAATTACTCTCGCTGATTTAATGCCAAAAGAAAAGGGTGTGGTTCTTAAAATGAACAGGCGCAATTCAGTAACAAAACGCCTTGCTGATATGGGTGTTGTAAGGGGCGCTTTGATTGAAGTTGAACGAGTTGCACCTCTTGGTGATCCGATTGATGTCAAGGTTAAAGGTTACCATCTTTCATTAAGAAAAGAAGAGGCGGTAAATATAATCATTTCAAGAGGATAAAAAATTTTAGATTCGAAGTTAGACATACCTAAATATTTAAGGAGTACCTTAAGATGACTGGTAAGATAATAACAGTTGCATTAGCTGGTAATCCCAATAGTGGTAAAACTTCCGTTTTTAATGCTTTGACAGGTGCGCGACAGCATGTCGGAAATTATCCGGGTGTTACTGTTGAGAAAAAAGAGGGCTTCCG
This sequence comes from Phycisphaerae bacterium, assembly GCA_030604525.1. Taxonomy (GTDB): domain Bacteria; phylum Planctomycetota; class Phycisphaerae; order Sedimentisphaerales; family Anaerobacaceae; genus JAUVVQ01. Next base: position 1,915 of record JAUVVQ010000050.1, read on the forward strand.
CAACTATAACGGTTATGAAATCAAATTTGTTGATTTACCGGGGACGTACAGCCTCACCGCATACTCTATAGAGGAAGTCGTTGCACGAAACTTTATCATCGATGAACATCCAGATGTTGTCGTTGATATAGTTGACAGTTCAAATCCTGAGCGAAATCTTTATCTTGCCACTCAAATTCTGGAAATAAATGTACCACTCGTCCTGGCTTTCAATATGGCTGATATTGCAGAGCAAAGGGGAATTGACTTTGATATTGACAAACTGTCAAGCCTCCTGAAGGTGCCAATTGTTCCAACAATAGGCAACAAGGGTAAAGGGATTGATAAGCTGCTTGAGGAGATTATTGCAACCGCCACAAATCCTGGACCAGATACGAGCCATCTTTTGAATTACGGCCCGGAGATTGAAAGTGAAATAGAGAAGATTGAGAAGTTTGTTGACCAGGAACATGAACTGGCTGAGAAATACGGCAAACGATGGCCGGCATTGAAGCTGCTCGAGCAGGATAAGGACATTCTTGATAAAGGCCACGGCGAAGAAGTAATCGAAGCTGTAGCACGAAGTGTGAAATATTTAACAAGGCATTTTGGCGATGGACCAGAAATTGTAATCGCTGATAAAAGATACGGCTTTATATCCGGATCATGTCAAGAAGCAGTCAAAAGCTCAGTTGAAAGCCGCCACACGGCAAGTGATGTGGTAGACAAGGTCATTCTTAACCGCGTTTTAGGTCTGCCTATTTTTGCAGTGCTTATGTACTTGGTATTTAGGCTGACCTTTTGGGTTGGCGACCCAATGATGGGGTGGATGGAAGGATTCTTCGGGTGGCTTGGTGCCGTGGTTGCCGGCCTTTGGCCACCGGGCGTGGAAAGCCCTGTTAAGTCTCTTCTGGTTGATGGCATTATCGGTGGTGTTGGCGGGGTAATTGTTTTTTTACCGAATATCCTGCTTTTATTCTTAGCGATAGCGACTCTTGAAGATTCGGGCTATATGGCACGGGCGGCTTTTATTATGGACCGGATTATGCACAAGATAGGGCTGCACGGCAAAAGCTTTATTCCAATGTTGATTGGCTTTGGTTGTTCGATACCTGCCATTATGGGGACACGAATTCTTGAGAATCGCCGCAGTCGGCTGACTACAATAATGATTATTCCACTGATGAGCTGTGGGGCTAGGTTGCCTATTTATACCCTTATCATACCAGCTTTTTTTGAACAAAGGTGGCATGGCTTTATGCTCTGGTTGATTTACGTGATTGGAATAGTTTTGGCGATTATTTGTGCGAAATTGTTGAGACATACTTTATTCAAAGGTGAGACGATACCGTTTGTAATGGAGCTTCCCTCATACCGGATGCCGACACTTAGAGGCATATTGACCCATATGTGGGAGCGAAGCTGGCTGTTTCTGAAAAAGGCAGGGACTATTATTCTGGTTGTCTCGATTATCCTCTGGGCAGCGACGAGTTATCCAAAGCCAGGTGAAGATAGGCTGGCAGCCCTTGATGAAGAACAGGCTCAAGCTGTTGAATTTCAATACTCCATTGCAGGCAGAATAGGAATAGCAATGGAGCCGGCAATTAAACCTTTGGGGTTTGACTACCGGATTGGAACTGCTCTTATTGGAGCTTTGGCTGCAAAAGAAGTTTTCGTTGCTCAGATGGGAATTGTGTATTCGCTTGGGGAGGCTGATGAAGATTCTGAAACGCTGCGTGCGAAGCTTGCGAGCAATTATACGCCATTGCAGGGTTTTTGCATAATGCTGTTTAGTTTGATTAGTGCTCCGTGTATCGCGACACTGGCGGTCTGTAAGCGTGAGACAGGCTCCTGGAAGTGGGCATTTTTCCAGTTTTTCGGCTTAACTGCCTTAGCTTATGTAATAACTTTGATTGTTTACCAGATTGGGAGTTTTGTTGCTGGTTAAGAGGTTAGGTTTATGGAAACGATACTGGTTGTGCTGATTTTGGGTTTGTCAATTGTTGCTGGCTGCTGGTCATCTTAACCGATAAAAATTTTTTGCAAAGAAACAAATTATCATTTGACGTAGTAATACGAATTCCGTATTCTTATGCGCTGCTCAATCTTTATATTGTTTTGTAATGAAAGGATAATATGAACAGATTTAAGGTTTTATCAATTATTGCGATACTTCTGTTTTTGGCGGGAATTTGCAGGGCGGAACAGGAAAAAAACAACATTTGGAACAAAGACTCTTTGACGGACGGCCTGTTCGGCTTAAATGATTCGCTCTCTGAAAAAGGCATCGAACTGAACATCAGTTCTACACAAATCTATCAGCAAAACTTAAGAGGCGGTTTAAGTACGCACCGAAAGGCAGGGAGAGTTTCCGGAAGCTACGATGTCGAACTTAATGCCGACCTGCAAAAACTCCTCGGCTTCGAAACGGGAACGCTTTTCTTACATCTTGAGGGGGGTTGGCCGAACACAGAAGGCATTGACGGTGTTTCGGTGGGCAGTGCCTTCGGAGTAAATGCTGATGCAATTGGAAATGAGGCAATGCTCGTCAAACAGCTTTTTTATGAAGGTCCCGTCTTTGGAGATGACATTACTTTGATGATTGGTAAGATAGATTTCACGGGAATATTTGACGCCACCGCTTATGCCGATGACGAATGCACACAGTTCCTGAACGGTGCTTTCGTTGATAACCCCACCATTCCGTTCCCGGACTACAGTCTGGGTGCTGTGTTAACCTGGAAGCTGAGCCAAAACGTATATCTTATGGGAGGCATCGCTGATGCTCAGGCCGATGGAAGAGAAACAGGGTTCGATACAACTTTTCACGATGAAGATTATTTTCTCTATCTGCTCGAAACCGGAGTGAGAGGGAATCTTCAATCAGAAAACGGACAAATGCCGGGCAACTATCGATTCGGTATGTGGGTTGACGGGCAGGATAAAAGAAGATACTCCGACAACTCAGTTTACCGGGATGACACCGGCTTCTATGTAAGCTGCGACCAGATGATTTACAAAGAAAACTCCCAGCCGAAAGACAGTCAGGGCTTAGGACTCTTCACAAGATTCGGTTATGCAAATTCCGACCTCAATCAAATCGGAAATTTCTGGTCGCTCGGTATGCAATATGAGGGGCTAATCGACGGCAGAGACGAGGATGTGTTCGGCCTTGCTTACGCACAGGGTGTCTTCACGGATTACAGCACTTCTGACTTTAACTATAGCGATAATCACGAAAATGTTCTCGAATGTTATTACAGTGCTGCTGTTTATCCTTGGCTAACACTAAGCCCCAATATCCAGTACGTAGGAAACCCCGGTGGAAACAAACAAATAAGCGACGCCGTTATAATAGGCATACGCGCTCAGATGACTTTCTGAATATAAATGAAAACTGCAAAAATATAGGAGACCAGTTATGCATATGGCAAACGAATTACTTTCGGTTCCCGTAGCTGCCGGAACATTGGGCATAGCTGCGGCCGGGCTGGGTCTTATCTGCAGGAAGGCAAGAACTATTGTAACCTCAGATAAACTCGCCTTAATGGGTATCTTGGGCGCATTCATCTTCGCCGCCCAGATGGTGAATTTCCAGCTCCCCGCTATGCCTGGTACCAGTGGACATATGGTTGGGGCGGTGTTGTTGGCGATTATATTAGGCCCGAACCTGGGGGCGATAGTTATCAGTTCGGTAGTGATTATCCAGTGTCTTATCTTCCAGGATGGCGGTCTCCTGGCGCTCGGCTGCAATATAATCAATATGGCACTCGTCCCCAGCTACCTCGGTTATTTCATATACAAAAGCATTACCAACGCCCGCTCATATACTCCCTTGAGATTTTACATCGGGGCAGCCCTCGCTTCTGTCATCTCCATTGAAGCAGGAGCTGCGCTCGTGCCGATAGAGGCCGCTCTCTCCGGAGTTCTCGTAGTCCCCTTCTCAACTTTTCTGATTACAATGCTCGGTGTTCATCTGCTCATTGGAACCATCGAAGGAATAATCACCGTCGCTGTTTTAGGCTACATCAAGCAGGTAAGACCGGACATCCTCGCTGAAATCATACCCGGCAAAATCAGACTAACCAAAAAAACAGTCCTCACAACTTTCCTGATTTTAGCTGTGATTATCGCAGCCGGCTTCTCCCTGCTTGCCTCAGACCTGCCCGACGGACTCGAGTGGGCTTACGCTCAACGCCCGGACCAGCCTGATTTCAGTCCTGCCGTCGAGAACAAAAACCCAAAAATCAACGCCGTCGATGAATTCCAGGCAAAGTATTCACCTATGCCGGATTACTCCACAAGAACTGCTCCCATTGGCCAGACTCTCCAGCAGCAAAAAGAGCTTGCCGCCGGATGGACAAGCTTCGCCGGAGTCATCGGCTCACTTTTAACTATGGCATTCATTTACATCTTCGCCTGGGGATTAAAAAAAACAAAACGACAAGAGGAGCTAAATTCAAATTGAAATGAATTTAAAAGGACGGATAAATTCATGGAATTCTAAAAATCTCGGACTCCCTGCTAACGGATAAAAAAATGCATCATTCTTACATCGACAAGTTTAGTTACCAAAACTCAATCATTCACCGTCTCGACAGCAGGGTTAAAGTCATAACCGTCCTGATATATACTGCGATGGTCATTTCTCTGCCGAAAACATATCTTACCGTCTTAACCTGCTATCTCGTCGGACCTTTCGCCTTGCTCGTCCTGGGGAAAATACCTCTAAAATTCGCTTTCAAACAAGTATTGCTTGTAAGTCCGTTCATCCTGGTTCTGGCTCTTAGCAGTCCCTTTTACGACAGAGCTTCTCTGACCGTTCCATTCGGCCCAATCACCTGGCAAATCTCTCGCGGCTGGCTCCGATGCTGCGTAATTCTTGCAAAGTTCGTTATCACTATGCTTGCACTTATCGCTCTCGTCTCCACCACCAGGTTTAGCGCTCTGCTCCACGGATTACAGAAAATGGGAGTCCCTAAAATCCTGGTCATCCAGCTCGGATTCCTTTACCGATACATATTCCTCTTTATTGACAAAGTTCAGCATATCCTGCAGGCAAGAGCTGCAAGAAAAATGAGAAATCTCGGCTTCAAAAAAGAAACAAAAGTCGCCGCCGCTATGCTTGGCTCACTCCTCATTAAAAGCATTAACGCTGCCGAAAACGTCAGCATCGCTATGCAGGCAAGGGGATTCGATGGTCATTTCAGAACGCTCACAAAATCAAAAATAAAAGCAAACGATATAATATTTGCTCTTGTTGCTGTTTCCCTTATGATATTCCTCCACTTTATTATTAGACCGGTAATGACATAAAAAAATTATGGAAAAAGCAATCGCTCTAAAAAACTTCTCTTATCAGTATCCGGATGGCACAAAAGCCCTCTCTAATATAAATCTGTCTGTCGAACACCACCGGAGAGTTGCCCTCATTGGCCCTAATGGTGCAGGAAAATCAACCCTTCTGCTCGCTGTCCCCGGATTCATAAAAGGTGACGGACAAATATTTGTCGATGGCATACATGTGCGAAAGAAAAACCTCAAAAAAATCCGCTCCATCATTGCCTCCTGCTTCGAAAATCCGGAAGACCAGTTATTTATGCCTACCTTATTTGATGATGTCGCTTTCGGACCGCTGAATCTGGGATTGTCACCGGAGCAGGTAAAAAAGAGGGTAGAGGACACTCTCAAAAAGGTCGGACTCTCAAATATGGCTGATAAAGCGCCTCATCACCTCTCCGCAGGACAAAAAAGAGCCGCTGCTATCGCTACAGTCCTTTCAATGGAACCCAAAATTATCACTCTCGACGAGCCGGATGGAAACCTCGACCCGAGAAACAGAAAAAACCTCACCAATCTACTGATGGAGCTAACCCAGACTCTCATCATCGCCACCTGCAATATGGATTTCGCCGCTGAAATAGCTCAAAGAGCAATACTTGTTGATAAAGGACAAATCATTGCTGATGATGACACTGAAAAAATAATGAAAAACTCTTCTCTGATGAACGAACACGGCCTCGAAGTGCCGAAAAAATTTATCTAAAAGCCACGAAAACCCTTGACTTTTAAAATCACAGTGCGTAAATTGTAAGTAGAAGTGACATTGTAGAGGTAAAGTGTTCGAATTGAACGCAGACTTATGCTAAAAGGGGAGCATAATGGCAAAAAGAAAACCCAGGAAAAAATCAAAGAGAAAGACCAAAAAAAGAGTAGGAAAACGCACAAAAAAGGGACTCTGGACTACCGCCGACGTTAAGAAGCTAAAAAAGCTTTACTCCAGCAACCCAACCGCTGATATCGCCAAGGAACTCGGAAGAGGCACCGATGCTGTAAAGAAAAAAGCTTCAAGAATGGGACTTGGGAAAACCAAAAAATACCTCAAGTCCATCGGAAGAGCTTAAGAAAACAGTCAGCTTCAAGGAATAATTGACTAACCAAGGTACTTTGATATTAACGCAATATATCCTTCTATATTGTCTGAGAGACTTTTGCTTATTTTTCCCCCCGGCTCTATCTTCTCCGGCTCTATACCGAATATCACTATCTCCCCAGGGCAAGTCCCTAACGTCTCTGACAAGCTGATGACTTTCAAAAGGTCTGTCTCGTGAAGTGAAAAATCCGAAAGCTCTTTCACGCTTTTCACATCAGCCGGAGTAAACCTTTTTATCGTCCCGGCTGCGCTGCCCATCTTGGCACAATCTATTAAAACCGCTTTCTTCCGCTCTGCTATCATGTGAACAACAGACACCCCGCCCGTCCCTGCATCCAGAAAATCAACTTCGGGATATGCTTCTGAATGTTCCTCAAATCGCCTGAGAATCTTTACACCTATCCCCTCGTCGCTCATCACCTCATTGCCAAGCCCCAAAACAACTATTTCTTTTCGCATAAATCTATAGCTTACTTAACAAATTCCACATTTAACATATGAGTCGAGCACGAAATACAAGGGTCATAAGCCCTCACAAGCATTTCTAATTTACCCCTGATGCTTTCCTCTCCCTCGTCTATTATCTCAGGTACGAGTTTCTCGAAATCTTTTTGAATATTTGCATGATTTTGGTTTGTCGGTATACAAATATCAGCACCTGTACACCTGCCGTCCTTATCAAACTCATACTCATGAAACAGTATCCCGCGCGGCGCTTCAACACAACCGACGCCCTTACCCGCTCTCGCTTTACTCACAGGCCGATGTTCTTCTAAGCCCTCCGTTAATACCTCATCTATCAGTCCTAAAGATGTCTCCACCACATGCACGCACTCTACTAACTGAGCTATGGTATTCATATAAGGATTACAACAACCCTGCTCAAGACCAAGCTGCTTAGCCGTCTCTTTAGCTTTGCCACTTAAAAGCTTCGCATTATTATTGAATCTCGCCAATGCCCCGACCGCATAAGAATCTCGATGCCACTTCGCCCATTTCGCTGTGGATTGGTCACTTACATATTCATTCGCTACACCGTGCCAGTCCTTCACCGGCACCGTTCCGCCGTCAATATCCGTCGAAGTTATATCGCCGTGATAAAAAGTATAAACGGACGGGTCCGTCTGCTTTAGCGAGACATATTCTGTATCTCGCTCAAAAACCGGTATGTTCTCCGCCACTGTCTCAATAGCCGATGCCAGCGACTTAAGTTTCCCTAAGGTATCCTTCAACGACTCGTAAAGTTCTTTGAATTCTTTCTCGCTCGGTATTTTTGTAAAACCGCCGGGCAATATGGTAATCGGATGGGTCGTCCGGCCGCCTATGACATCTGACCAGTTATTCGCTGCACGGTGTATCCCGATTATCGTCTTAACCACTTCCTCAGCTTTCCCCACAAGCGGAACTACCGAAGGTGTTCCGAAAAAATCAGGAGCCGCCAGATACCCGATATGAAGTATATGGCTTTGAAGCTGCTCAGAATAATGAAGCAATCGCCGAATCTTATCCACCTGCTCCGGAACTTCAATCCCCAGGGCGTCCTCTACCGCCTTGGTAGCTGCCAAAGAATGAGTAATAGAACATATCCCGCATATCCTGCTGACTATTATCTGAATATCCTCATAGCTGTGCCCGCGCACCATCGCCTCAAAAAAACGGGGTGCCTCCGGAACCTGCCACTCAATCTTTTCTATCCTGCCGTCAGTGGCGTTTAATAATATATTGCCGTGTCCCTCGACACGCGTTAAATGCTTGACATCTATTCTTATCTTTTTACTTTTTTGTTGGCTCATAACCGCTTCCAAAGAGTTTCATCTTCGCTTTCAAATCTTTTATATCTAAATTGTATTTCTCGATAACTTCCTTCGCCGCCTCAACATTGGGATTATCTATATAACCGCGACAACCATAACACCTGAATCCAGAACTCGGACACCTCGCTCCGCAACCCGCACGAGTAATCGGGCCAAGACATACCTGGCCGTATTCCCAGACACAAACATTACCCTTCGCCTTGCATTCCACACATACAGGCCATTCCGGTATCTCCGGCTCCTTGCCCAAAAGAATACAACGCAATATATAAGTAAACTCATCTCTGTCTATCGGACAGCCGTGAACCTTATAATCCACTTTAACAACTTCTCCGACAGCTTTGGTCTTCGCCGTATCAAGATGGGGCTTCTCTGAATCCTTGCCGTAAACATATTCCTTAACCTCACCAAGCTCGAAATTATTCTTCAGTTTATTAATCCCGCCAATCGTCGCACACGCTCCGAGCGCTATTAAAATCTTCGCCCGCCTGCGTATATTTTTAACCCGCTCCTCGTCTTCCGGACGGGTTATCGAACCTTCTACAATTGCTATATCATATTCATCGCTCTGCTCGCTCATCGCCTCGCGCCACTCAACTACATCAAACGCTCCTGTTAAATCAAGGATCTCTTCTTCAAGATTAACTATCTGGAGCTGGCAACCTTCGCAGCAGGCAAAATCAAATATCGCTACTCTTGGCTTGCCCATCTTATATCGCCTCCGGTATGTCTTTCAATTTGCTATAGCAGAATACAGGTCCGTCTATACAAACATAATAATTATTCATCTGGCAGTGACCGCATTTACCAACACCGCACTTCATCTTTCTTTCAAGGTTCAGATAAATATTCTTTGCCTTCACTTTTTTTTCCTCCAGTGCCAAAAGAACAAATTTATACATCACAGGAGGACCGCAGGCAAATATCATAGCATCCCTTATATCCTTATCAATCTTGTCAATAAGAGTTGTAATAACTCCCACCTCTCCGCCCCAACCTTCTTCCGGCTTATCTACCGTCTCTTTTACCTCTACGCCCTCAAGCTTGTCCCATTCCGACAACTCTGAGGCGAACAGACGTTGCGCTACCGTCTTGGTCCCGAAGAATATCGTTACCTGACCATACTCCCCGCGATTAGCAAGCACATATTTGATAAATGACCTTTGAGGAACAAGCCCGATACCACCGCAGATAAATATCAAATCCTTGCCCTTAACCTCATCAACCGGATATAAACCTTTACCGTAAGGACCTCGGATGCCAACCTTATCTCCCGTCTGCAGTTTATGTATCGCATTCGTAACATTGCCAACCCGGCGAATTACCAGCTCAAAGCCGTCATCTGCCGTCGGAGATGATGATATACTGATAGGTGCCTCACCAATCCCTGCCACCGATACCTCAACAAACTGCCCCGGCTTGTATTCCAAAACGCCTGAATCCATCGAAAGACGAAGATACAATTCTGTTTCGTTCAGCATCTTCCTGTCTCGGACCGTAGCTAATTCCGGCTGATAGATACTTCTGTCTTCACGCCTTCCACTCATCTGCTTTTCTCCTATGCCCTCAATTTTATTTTCCAATGCCTATATCCTCAATCAGTCTGTTATAAATCTTGACCGGATTAGCTATGTCCGTAAGACAAGCTCCTACGCATCGACCGCAGCCGACACACGCTATCTCACCGCCTATTTTCTCAGGCACATATTTACCTTTACGATAAATACGATGTTTTATCCGGTCAGCTCGGCTTTTCCGAAACTCGTGACCGCCTGCGACCTTCGTGAAGCCATCCAGAAGACAGCCGTCCCACACTCGCTTACGAGTCCCGCTCTTCAAATCCCAGTTCACCTCATCCTGAACGTTGAAGCAATAGCAGGTAGGACATACCTGGTTACACGAACCGCACGAAAAGCATTTCTTCCCAAGCTCTTCCCATATCGGATGGTTATATGCCTTCTCTAATAAGCCGGGCAGCTCAGATGGCTTGCATCCCAGCTTATGTTTGTTTAAATTCTTCTTGTTTTCCTCCTGTATTTTCTCACGCGCCTTCAAATCTTCATCCTCCGCCGTGCTGACTCCTTCCGCCTTCCCTAAAAGTTTTTCACCTTTATCAGTCGCTGACTCGGCAACATAAAAATCACCGATGTCTGTCAAAAGAATGTCAAATCCCTCACTTACCGTAGCCGTGCCCATCGATGAGGCAAATACATTCTCAGATGCCCTCGCTACATCACAAGCTATTACCGTAGCGTTTTCTCGGCGACGCATATAATGACTGTCAAAGTTATCTTCGCTATAAAGCTTGTCAATTTGGTTAATAGCTATCATATCGTAAGGATGTACACCCACTAAAACGAATTCCTCATCATCAAATTCCGCCTCGTATTTTTCCCCGTCAAAACGCAATAGAATCTCAGCAGGCTGGAGAAAATACTTCTTCGGAGGCAGAATCGTTACATCATAGTCAAGACGCAAGTTTGCTGAAGACCCAAGCAAATCATAAACAAATTTATCCCCCTTTGATTGCACACCTATCACCGTTGTCTCTGCGATAAGTCCTTCAATCAAACCACTGAAACCGTCTTTACTTATTTTTTTAATACCCATATCCTGATTCCCAATCAAATCGCTCTGGCTACCTGGCAATTTTGTTGATAGCTGTTAAAAAAACTTCAACAAGCATTTTTAATCTATAATCTCACTTCGTCTCACGCAAGATTAATAATTTAAGCTGCAGCAATAAATTATTTTTAGCAGAAATCAACAATAATGAAATTTGCCGCGACCACCCCCGGCATCGTTTCTGCTCTAAGTTAAAACAACCAAAGGATAATGTGCAACTTCTGTGCTTGAGTTCACAAACACAGCTATTATAATACTAACCTGGCCTCAACCTGTCAAGGATTTATTTTGCCGCAAAACCCCTTTGCAAACGCAAAACCCTTGACATTTGATAAAAATAAAAGTATTTTTGACCAAAATTGTATTCTCTTTATAACTCTATAATTTAGCAAGGAGAACCGTTTTGAGAATCCTTTCGGGCATTCAACCTTCTGGAATACTCCATATTGGCAACTACTTCGGCGCTATGAAGCAGCACCTGGAGTTGCAGAAAAATAACGAATGTTTTTATTTCATCGCTGATTTCCACGCACTTACTTCCAACCCATCTCCTGAGCAAATCGCCCAACATACTCTTGATGTCGCTATAGACTATTTAGCTTTGGGCCTCGATACGGATAAAATCATATTCTGGAAGCAATCGGACGTCCCTCAGGTAACTCAGCTTACCTGGCTGCTCTCCTGTGTTACACCTATGGGTTTGCTCGCCAGATGTGTAAGCTATAAGGAAAAAGTCGCACAGGGCTTAAGCCCAAATCATGGCCTCTTCGCTTACCCCGTCCTCCAGGCCGCTGATATTCTTATTTACAAAAGCGATTTGGTTCCCGTTGGCGCTGACCAGAAACAACACATCGAAGTTACCAGGGATATCGCTTTAAGGTTCAATAACAGCTACGGCGAAGTCTTTAATATCCCGCAAGAAAAAATCGTAGAAACCTCCGCTGTCGTACCGGGCATTGACGGAAGAAAAATGAGCAAAAGCTATAACAACACCATACAAATCTTCGAATCTGAAAAATCACTCAAAAAGAAAGTTATGAGCATCGTAACCGACTCCACCCCCGTCGATGAACCAAAAGACCCTGATAAATGCAATGTCTTTGCTCTGTTAAAATTATTCGCTCAAAAGGACGAAATAAAACAATGGGAAGATAAATATCGAAAAGGACCTCTCGGCTATGGCGAAGTGAAAAAAAGATTGCTGGAACTGATAATCGATTACTTCAAACCATACAGAGAAAAAAGAAAACAGCTTGAAGGAAATATCGATTTTGTAAAGCAAACGCTTGAAAAAGGAGCAAAAAGAGCAGAAAAAGTCGCTGTCGAAACTCTTAAACAGGTGCGGAAAGCCGTTGGATTGGACCGTTAAAAGTGACTCAAAAACTCGTTAAAATCAGAGATTTCTGTGATATAATTAAGGCAAGCTTGGCAAAACAAATCCTTGATGATTATGGAATTAAAGCGATACTTGAAAATCAAAACACAGCAGGTATCTTCTCAGGACTATGTGCCGTTTCAAAAATTAATCTGTACGTTACCAAGGATAAAGCAAACCAGGCGCTACAACTTTTAAACTCTTCTGTAAAACAGGATGACTAAATGCCGGACTACAGGGTAAATCTTGACATATTCGCCGGTCCTATGGACCTGCTCCTTTATCTCGTCAGAAAGGAAGAGGTCGATATCTACGACATACCTATCGCTAAGGTTACAAACCAGTACCTCCAATACGTCGAGATGCTAAAGAAAATCGATATTGACCTGGCAGGTGATTTCCTCGTAACGGCTGCTGCTCTTATGCAAATCAAATCCGCTATGCTGTTGCCGAAAGCTGAACCGGAAGACTTCGAAGGACAAGCAGATGACCCAAGAACTGAGCTTATAAAACAACTGCTCGAATATAAAAAATTCAAAGACGCTGCCAACCTCCTCGGCGAAGCCGTTGGCGAACAAAAACTAAAACATCATCGACCGGATACCATCATTGAAAGGTTAAAACCTACACACGAGCCGGAAGTAGATATCGACCAGGTCAGCATATGGGACCTGCTCGAAGCATTCGATGCTATTATGAAAGCCACCGGCTCAGTCAAAGACTTCAGCCACATAAAAGATGACACACCAATTGACCTTTATCAAATTCAGGTCCTCCACCGATTGCAAGATGACGGGCCAATGACTTTTCGTAGATTATTCGAAGATGCCTCTGATAGAATCGTAATGGTTGGTTTATTCCTTGCCTTGCTTGAGTTAATCCGTGAAGGACTTATCTGGGCTCAACAGGAAAAACCTGACAACAACATTTACGTAAAATCGCTTACCGACCTGCCCCCCGAACAGGCCGTTCGAAGAGCTGTCTTGGCTGTTGAAGAAGAACAGGAAACGGACAACAGAGAAAAAATGGAAACAGGTAACAAAGTGCCAATCAAAGAATTGCCACCCAAAACCAACCAAAAAATCGCTTCTGATAAATACCAGAAAACAAATCCCCGACAGTAGTAACATTACCTCACATAATGCCCTGCAAAATATTTTCCCACCGGCAAACTCAATTTGGAACCAGCGATGGGGTGGGCAGATAGCATATAGCGTATAGCGGGTAGCGTAGAGCGTATAGCGGCTGGCGGGAACCAGCAGTGATGAGAGAAGGTAAATCAGCTTTCGACTGACCTTCGCTTCGCTCCGGCGTGGGCTAAACGAGAAGTTTTGATGTTCGGTGGTCATTATGAGTACCTCTTGAATCGTGTCTCGTGACTCGTGTCTCGTGAATTTGTTTTTGGGGCGAAAGCGGTGTGGAGATGGGTAAAATGTGCGGGTTGTAGGGGTTGAAATTGGGTTCGGATTGGGTTCGTTTTTGAAGCTGTCGCGAAGGGGAATATTGATATAAGGTTTTATTAGGGCAGAGGTTACGTTTGCTTCGGTTTTTTGGAAATTGGGTTTGTTTTGTATAAAAAGTATATTTTTGATTGACCCTTTTTTCCTCCAAATCTTATTAGACACTGATTTACACGGGATTAACAGCGATAATTTTTGCCATCCCGCACCAATTAGGCGTGAGTTTCCACTCAATTCGTGCGGGACAGTCGCTGAGCACAGAGAATCGAAGTTAGAATTAAAAAGTCAGTACTGTCCCATTAACTTGAGACTTTTTTAATATAACTATTTTAACTATATGATGTTACAACAAAAAACAACTGTTATCGATTTGAACTGGCTGTTATCCTGCGGTGATATTTTACTATCA